>CBFGPU010000674.1:0-2397 GCA_965650715.1 uncultured Haloferula sp.
TCCAAACTTGCGATGGGAAGAAATCCCTATGATTCCCATGGGAAATCCGGCAGCGTTTCGGATGATTCATCCCCTGTTCATCGCCATTTCACGGGCGGTGCCACAGGGTTTCACAGAACTCCCATTCTTTCGTCCGCCATGTCCATCCCGAGTTCCTTGCGGCCTCTTGCTTATCTCGCCACCGGGCTCGCGGTCGGTGGACTGGGTGCGACCCTTTTCCGCGAGAGCCTGCCGGGTGCGGCAGGATCGCCGGAGGAGCAGGTTCGCAAGCTCGAGGTGAAGCTCAAGGACGCGCAGAACCAGATCGTGGCCCTGCAGGGCTCCGGCCGCACCAAGCAGGGCCGGACTTTTGCCGATGGCGCGCGCGGAATCGTGGAGGACATCCGGGCGGGACGGCCGGTAAGCCCGGAAGACCTGTTCCGCGCCAGCCAACCGCTGCTGCGCGATCTTTCCCCCATTTTCGACCGCATGCGCATCCGGGAGGAGAAGCGCAATATCGACAGCCGGATGGGCGAGTTGACCCGCAAGTACGACCTCACTCCCGATCAGGAGGAGAAGCTCAAGAAGTGGTTCGAGCAGAAGGTGGAGGCGGATGCGAAACGCTTCAGCGATCTCGTCGCGAACGACCGGACCACGCTCGAAGATCTCATGCGGGAGAGCGAAGCGAAGCGTTGGGACGATGGCCTGGATGGTTTCATGCCTTCCATCCTCGGCGGCGAGAAGCTGGCGGACTTCCGGGAAGAACGGATGAACGAGAAGATCGAAAGGGTCCAGGAGGAGGCGGACATGCGGGTGGAGCGAGTGGACTCGGTCGTGCATCTCGACCATGCCCAGCGGGAGCAAGTCTTCGCCATCATGGCCCGCGGCTCGCGCGACTACGACCCGGCGATGGTGCTTGAAGGGGCATCAGGTGACATCGGCGATACCCCCGGCGGAGGGGACCGCAATCAGGCCATGCTCTCCGTCCTGCGACCGGACCAGCGGGCAGCCTGGGAAGCGGAACGCGAACGTCGTCGTCAGGAAACCTCGAAGGAGATGAACGAGATGGGGCTGTCGATGCCGCGGAATTGGGATCCTCTCGAAGATTACTGAGAAAGCGCATGCATCAGCCGATTCCTGCCATCGATGTCCGCTTTCTGCGGGTGGACTACGGCAACTTCACCGCCGTGGACGATCTCTCGCTGACCGTGCCTCCCGGCGAGGTTTTCGGCCTCGTGGGGCCGAACGGCGCAGGCAAGACCAGCACCTTCCGTGTGCTCACCACGCTGATGGAGCCGACCTACGGCGAGGTGATCCTCGACGGGGTGGACGTGCTGGAGGATCTGGAGAGCGCGCGGCGGATCATCGGCTACATGCCGGATCTCGCACCGGTGCCTTCCGATCTCAAGGTGTGGGAGTTCCTCGAATTCCACGCGGATGCCTACGGTCTCGGGACGCGCGCACAGCGTCGCGAGCGGGTGGCCGAGTGCCTGGAGGAAGTCGCTCTCACGCCGCAACGCAACAACTGGTGCAAGGCGCTCTCCCGCGGCCAAACCCAGCGGGTGGTGCTGGCCAAGACGCTACTGCATCGTCCGCGCGTGCTGATCCTGGATGAGCCGGCAAGCGGTCTCGATCCGCTCGCACGCCGCGATCTTCGCAATGTCCTGCGCAGGCTGGCGAAGGGAGGCGCGACCGTGTTCGTAAGCTCGCACATCCTCAGCGAGCTCGCCGAGATGTGCACTTCGCTCTGCGTGATGAACCGCGGCAAGCTGCTGGCATCCGGCACGGTCGAGCAGGTTCGGGAGCAGCTTGGCAATACCGAGCGCAAGCTGACCGCCGCGTTGCTGAGCCGTCACGAGGAGGCCGCGGAATGGCTCTCCGCCCAGCCCGCGGTCCACGATCTGCGGATCGACGGCGACCGCGTGATCTTCGGCTTCACCGGCACGGACGAGTCGCAAGCGGATCTGATGGAAGGGCTGATCGCCCGCGGCATCCGCATGCGTGCCTTCGAGGAGAAGCGCAGTTCCTTCGAGGATATCCTGGTGGAAGTCGCCGAATCCAACCGCCGTCCATGAATCTTCCTCCGCCATCCTTCGCGCCGCAGCGGCATTCCTCGTGGAACCTCTTGCGGAATCCGATCTTCCGCCGCTATTGCCAATCCCGGTTGCGCTTGCGCGGGCTGTCCATCACCTTGCTGATCACGATCCTGGTCGCGGGTTTCATCGCGGGCATGTCCCATGCCATTGCAGTACAGGAGAATGAACGTGTGGAAGACCTGGCGCGCGGGGCCTTCATCGTCACGCTCGTGGTGCAAGGCTTGATCCTCTTCATGCTCGGGACCGCCCAAGTGGCGGGAGGGATGACGGCGGAGCGCGACGAGGGCGTGATCGACTACCAGCGTCTCGTGCCGATGTCGCC
>CBFGPU010000675.1:0-2392 GCA_965650715.1 uncultured Haloferula sp.
GGTGCAGTCCTTCTTCCGTCCCGCCGACGCCACCAGCCAGACCTTGGCATCGGGTGCTCCGACCACCTTCGAGGTTCGTTTCATGGGCCGCGATGTTCCCGGTAACCTTGCATTGGCAAAAGAGTTTCGCGATCGCTTCGGGAAAGTTCCCGGGGCGGTGGACGTTACCTTGCGCGAAGTGCTCGACCAGCCGGGCTATGCGATCCGCGTGGACCGCTCGCGGGCGGCTACCTTCGGAATCACCCAGCAGGACGCGGCCAATGCGATGCTCGCGGCGCTCGGAAGCGGTGGCTCCGTCGCGCCGAACTACTGGTCCGATCCGGCGACCGGAGCGTCCTACGACGTACAGGTCATCGCTCCACCTTCGACACTCGTCTCCGTCGAGCAATTGTTGAACCTGCCGATCCGCCCATCAGTCGGAACCGGTGCTCCGGTGCCGCTGCGGGCCTTTGCCACCGTGATCGAGAAACGTTCTCCCGCCAGTGTTTCGCGGACCACGCTGCAGCCCACATTCACCGTGGTGGCGAATGCTTACGGTCGCGACCTGGGCAGCCTGACCAAGGAATTGAACACGATCATCGGCCAGGAGGCCAAGCCCGCCGCCCGGGGCGAGGAAGCCCAGGCGGCGACCGGCCTGCGTGCGCAACAGAAGCCGGGGAACAAGATCGAGCTCACCGGCCAAGCAGCGCTGATGACGTCCGCATACTCCGAGCTGTTAGGCGGCCTCGGGTTGGCGGCAGTGCTGGTGTTCCTGGTGATGGTGGTGAACTTCCAATCCTGGAGCCTTCCCTTCGTCGCAATCAGCGGCCTGCCCGTCGCCGTCTCGGGCGCCTTGTTCGCCCTGTGGGTGACCGGCACTCCGCTCAGCGTGCCCGCCCTTATGGGCATCATCATGGTGGTGGGCGTTTCCACCGCGAACAGCGTGCTGGTGAGCAGCTTCGCCCGTGATCGCTTCGACCAGGGCGAGACCGCCATGGACGCCGCCATCGAGGCAGCGACCACGCGCCTGCGCCCGGTGATCATGACCGCGCTCGCGATGATCCTCGGCGTGATTCCGATGGCACTGGGACATGCCGAAGGCGGCGAGCAGAATGCCCCGCTCGGCCGCGCCGTGATCGGCGGCCTCGTCTTCGGCACCATGGCTTCGCTCTTCGTGGTGCCGGTCGCCTTCGCTTTCGTCCGCGGTTTCTCCCGCAAGCGGGCCGAGGAACCCGAACGCGAGATCGAAGCGGACGCCTTGCCCGAGCTTTCTTGATTCTCCCTGTCCGATGTCGTCCAACCTGCCATTCGCCATGATCCCTCGCCTTATTCCCGTACTGATGATCGCTGCCGCAACGGCGCAGGAACCGGCCACGGTGCGGACCATCGCGCCCGCCCCTGCTCCCGGCGCCCGGAGCTTCGAGTTGCCCGGCCGCACCGAGCCCATCGAACAAGCCCGGATCTTCTCCCGTGCCACCGGCACGGTGAAGGAACGCCCCGTGGACATCGGCGACCGGGTCCAGGAAGGCGACATCCTCGCCGTGATCGACATTCCCGAGATCGATCAGGAGCTCGAAACCGCGAAGGCGGCCGTCGAACAAGCGGTGGCCCGCGCGGAGATCGCCCGCCGCACCGCGAAACGCTCGGCCGGCCTGGCGGAAGCCAAAGCGGTCTCCAAGGAGGAATCCGAACAACGCGAGGCATCCGCCGCGGAACTCGAGGCCGCGGTCCGAATGACCCGTGCCGAAGTGCGGCGCTTGGAAGAACTCCAGAAGTTCGCCGTGGTGCGCGCGCCTTTCCGCGCCACCGTCGTAGCCCGGCGCATCGACCGCGGCGATTTCGTGCGCGGCGACTCCGCCACGACCTCCGAGTGGGCTTTCCATCTCGCGCGGCTCAACCAACTCCGCTTCGCCGTGGCCGCGACGCCGGACGTGGCACTCCGTCTTACTCCCGAGGCCGAAGCCTCGGTCCGCTTCCCCGAACTCCCGGGAAAGGCCTTCCCCGCGAAGGTCACCCGCTCCAGCAACTTCTTCGATACGGCTTCCGGAACGATGCGCGTGGAGCTGATCCTCGACAACGCGGACCTGGCCCTACCCGCGGGCCTGACCGGCACCGTCGCCTTCAAGCTTCCTCCCGCCGCCGGCACCTTCCTCTTGCCGAACAACACCCTCGTGCTCCGCGAAGGAAAGTCCACCATCGCTCTCGTGGAAGACGGGAAAGTGAAGTTCATCGACGTCTTGCCCGGCCGGAATCTCGGACCGCAGATGGAGCTGACTTCCGCCGCACTGAAGCCGGACAGCCAAGTAATCGTCAGTCCGAACGCCATGCTGAAGGAAGGCGATCCCGTGACCGCGAGTCCGCTGGTGGCGGGCAGGTAATCAGGCATCCGCAGCCATCCGGTCGGCGAAGGCCC
>CBFGPU010000676.1:0-2392 GCA_965650715.1 uncultured Haloferula sp.
GTCGCGGGGCTCCCCAAGGTGTCCCGGGCGACCCACTTTCGCTCTTCCTTTTGCAGGGGCGCGACCGCGAGCAGCAGCACTCCCGCCGCTACCGTGTAGGCGGGAACCAGCAGGCGCGACAGCAGCAGGCCCTCCAGCGCCGCTTCCTGCGGCTGTAGCGCCGTCATCCCTGCCCGCCAGAGCAACCAGAGCAACGGGATGCCGGCCATGGAGCTGCCGAGAAGGAGAAACATTTCCTGCTGGCGCGGGGCCACGATGACCATCCCGATGGCCGGCACGAAGAGCGCCGCCACGACGGCAACAGTCCAACCGCTCCACAGCTTGGATGCCCGGAGCCCGATCAGACCCATTCGCTTCGCAAGCCGCCAGCGGAGCGTCTGCTGGAGCATGCAGGCGGAGAAGAGCAAGCTGCCTCCCGCCTGCTGCAGGCCGGGCATCATATCCCATTCCATGAGGCCCAGGTAGCGGCAGCCCAACGGGGTGAAGCGGGTGATCCCTACATGCCAAGCCAAGGGCAACAGGATCCCCAGCCCGGCAACCCAAGCCGCGTCCACCGCCTTGAACAAGGGGATCAGTCCGGCCGCCAAACCGCGCCGCGCCGGCAAACGCCGCCAGCCCTCAAAAGCGGCAAGCACCGCGAACAGGACGAAGATCGTAGCGCCGCACAAGGCCATGTAGCGATCGAATACGGCATGCTCGGCCAGCCGGCCCGGGGTGAAATCTTCCGCCGTGAAGGTTCCCGGCAGGGCATTGTCCGCGGCATTGCGCGTGATGCTCGAGGCTTGCGGCCTGAAGCTGGTCGCCGGAACCGGAGGCGACGCGCCCGGCCTGGCTCGGATTCCAAAACCACCGGAGGAGACGGAAGGAATGCCCGAAAGGACCCCCTTCATCCGCTTCATCCGCTCTTCCTCGTTCGTGAGGCCCCGGGCGCGCGCGTCGCCCTCCAGCATCAGCACTGCCGCTCCGAGCCCGTTCAGTTTCTGGAATTCCGTTCCCCGGTCTCCCCATGTAGGAAGCTCGAATCCAAAGGCCGCCCACATGTCCATGATCTTGCGCCACGCCTCGGGACTGCGGGCCTGGCTGCCATGAACGACCATGCTCCTGCCGACCGCGAGGTCCGGCCACGAGCGTTGCCGGAAGACAAAGTGGTTCTGCTCGACCTGTTCCGCCAAGGTACGCGGGCGTCCGAGCATTTCGAGCCGGCGCTTGGTGCGCGCGGGGATGTGACTTTCGATCCGCGGTTTGGCGAAAGCTTCGAGGAAGGGCGCGTTGCGTTTGGAGCGGAAGCCCTCGAGCAGGTCCCAGAAGCCGTTGTCCGGCTCCAAGGAGGCACCGATTTGAACCAGTCGCTCGCGCAAACGAGGATCGGGCGATTCCGAGGTGAGAATCGCTTCCTCCAGCCAAGCCGGATCCCCCGGCAGTTCCTTTTCAAAAGACTGCTGCCACTCGACGACTTCGGCGGCCTCCGCATAGCGGGTGTTCGCGAGGAGGAAAAGTCGCTCTTCCGGAGTCATCCCGGCCGTGAGCCGACTCTCGAATTCCTTCTGCTGGCGGGTGCCAAGGCCGAGGAAACCGTAATGCGGATTCAGTTGCTTGAGCTCCTTGCAGGCTCCGCCGAGCAGCGGGAGCAGAAAGCCCAGCAAGACAAGGAGCCCGCCGAGCATGACCGCCGCCTGACGCGCGGGCCGCGGGCCGCCCCGCTCGAGGCGCGCGCACGCCGCTTCGAGTGAATCGTCCGTCGCCGCCGGATCCGCATGTGCCAAGCGGTCCATCAATTCGCCGCGAGCCAGTTCATGCGCCGGGGGATTTCCCCGGAGCGCCCTCAAGGCGAGCTCGATGAAATGAAAGCGGGCGTCTGCCATCCAGGCGGATCTAGCAGAACCTCCGGCGATGGGAAGTTTCGCTCGCGCCGCCGCATCGGCTCTCCTGATACTCGACCGCGATGCCGAGACTGCTGAGCGCCCCGCTGTTGGACGAAACCCGACCGGTGACCTACACCATCGTTTTCGGCATCTGGGCAGAGGTGTTTCTCTACTGCCTGCTTCACGACCAATACCTGATCCGCCTCTCGCCCGAGCATTTCACCGTCTATCACCCTCCCTTGTGGGGAATCGAAAACCTGACCTTGCTCGCTGCCGCCTGGGCCTTCCGCGCCTCCATCGGCCCCGGTCTCGTCCTCGGCCTGGCGGCACTCTTCCTTGGCCGGGCGGGACAAAGGCCGAAGGTGGCCCCGGCGACAATGCTCAAAATCGTACCCGGTCTCATCCTCCTGACGGAGGCCGCCGGGCTCGTCACGGGCGCAATCGCGTGGAAGACCCGCCAACCGGTCTATCCCGGGGTCATTTATCCCGCACTGGACCTGCCCGTCCTGATCAGCCAGACGATTCAAGTG
>CBFGPU010000677.1:0-2392 GCA_965650715.1 uncultured Haloferula sp.
CAAACTCGTGGAGCGGTTCGTCGCGGTGATTCGACCAGTGCCGCGTGAGGAAGTGGTCGTGGATCAGGTCCGCGATCACCCCCGAGAAGCGCCGCCGTGCAGGCGCGACATATTCCTTCATCCGGGCCGTGATGCGGTGGCTGTCGGTGAAGCGGTCGATCGCCCGGTGGCGAACGATACCGCGCAGCACGGGATCCGGAAAGTGCACCCGCAGCGACTCCGGTCGGCCGGTCACGAAGTCGCCCAGCAGATTCCCCACCCGCGAGGCGGGGTTGTTCTCTGCAAGGAAAAGATGGGCGAGGTAGTTCAAGGTGACGCGGCAGCTTCCTCCCCGGCACGGTGCAGCGCAACTTTGCAAGTTGCGGCCGGGAACAACCCCGGATCAAAGTCGTCCCGTGTCCGCGATCTGGTGCAACGGCGAATTCCTCGATGGTCCGCTCGCGGTGTCGCCCCATGACCGCGGACTAAGTCACGGCTTGGGCCTCTTCGAGACCGTGCTCGCCCTCGATGGTCGGCCGGTGGCACTCGACCTCCATCTCGAACGCATGAAGTCGGGGGCCGCGAAGCTCGGTCTCGAGCCCGGTCGCATTGATCTCGCAATCATCAGCCATGCTGTCGGGGCGCTTCTCCCGCGCGCCGGACTCGCACAAGGACGAGCCCGCGTCCGGATCTCGCTGACCGCAGGCTCCGGGGATCTGCGAACCCTCGCACCGGGCGGGGATTCGATCCTTTGGCTTGCGGCCATGCCGGCACGCAATCCCCCTGCCGCGGTCTCTCTCGTGACGGCGCCTTTCCCGCGCAACGAGACCTCGCCCTTGGCGGGGATCAAATGCCTGTCCTATGCGGAGAATCTCATCGCTCTGGACCATGCGCGACGGATGGGTGCGGACGAGTGCCTTTTCTACAACACGCGGGGGGAGTTGTGCGAGGCGACGACGTCGAACCTCTTCCTTGTCCGTGACGGACAAGTGACCACGCCGCCGCTTTCCTCGGGCTGCTTGCCGGGAACCATGCGGAACCGTGTGATCGGGATTTGTCGCGAGATGGGCATCGGGGTCGGGGAATTGGTGCTGCGCGAAGCGGACCTTCTGGATGCGGCGGAAGTCTTCACGAGCTCCGCGATCCGCGGGGTGGTGCCGGCGTTATCTATCGATGGACGGGCTTCGGGGGATACTCCGGTGGCGAGACGTTTGGCGATGCTCTGTCCCGTTTCCTGAGATCACGCCTCGAAGCGGGGCAGTTCGACCTCCCTGGCGTCGGGGCCTCTGCGTGGGGGCCGTGGCTGCGGGTTTGTCGGGCAAGAAGAGCGCCCCGTTGGCTGCAGATGGTTCCGCGGAAAGAAAAAAATCCAGCCTCTCGAGGCCAAACCGGGGATAGTTAAGTTTTACAAGATATACGGATCGTGCTGATATCCCCGCGATGCCGCTTCTCGAAACGCAGGGTCTGGGGAAGAACTATGGCCCGGCCAAAGTGCTCGACCGGGTGAGCCTCGCCTTCGAAGCGGGCGAACTGGTCGCCGTGCTCGGTGTAAACGGAGCGGGCAAGACCACCTTGCTCGGCTGCCTTGCCGGTATTCTGGGATGGACCCGCGGGGAAGTCAGGGTTGATGGTAAGCGCTTGAGCCGCGACGATATCGAGCAACGCCGCAAGCTTGCGATGTTGCCGAGCGGCGGCCTCTACTTCGGCTTCGCGGACACGGTGCGGAACGCGGCCATCTTTTCGGAATTGTGGCGCGGGATCGATGCGGATGCCCCGCTCGACCTTGAGGAATGGCTGGAACGGCTCGGCCTGTTGGAGGTAGCCTTCCAGCCCCTGGCCGAGCTTTCGCGCGGCCAGATCTACAAGGCCTCGCTGCTCGCGCTGCACTGCGCCGATCCCGAGATCTGGCTGCTTGATGAGCCCTTCGCCGCCGGGATGGACGCGCGCGGGATGGAAGCCTTTCGACGCCTTGCCCGCCACGCCACGGGAAAGGGGCGCTGCGTGATCTACACCACACAGTTCCCCGAACTCGCGGCTCGCTTTGCGGATCGGGTGATTGTGATCGGTCACGGCGGCGTGCTGCTCGATCAGAAAACCGCCGGACGCGATCAGGAGGATTTGATCCGCATGGTAGGCCAACCGCTCGGAGTCCAGGAGGCGCACGCATGATCCGGCGACCTGGATGGGAGAAGGCGCTGAGGCGGAGACTCAGGGGCCGGGCCAAGGCGATGCCCGCCAAATCCAATCTTCATTTTGAAAGTGTCGCGCTCGTCGCCATGGGTGCCTTCATGATCGCGGCGTTAAGCCTCGCAGCCGAGGGAAATCGCGGGCGCATGGTCGCGGTGACCTTGACCACCGGCGTTCTGGGCGGGCTGATGGGCGGGGCATTACGGGCACGGTGGTTCGACGGCGC
>CBFGPU010000678.1:0-2389 GCA_965650715.1 uncultured Haloferula sp.
TCGGATATCTTCCCGATGGTACGATGATCGTCGTAAATCATGCCGTGAAGAAGATTGGCACGACACAGGATGTGGTCGTGATCAGCACGCTCCAGACGAACTCCGGGCTGATGGTCTTCGCCGAGCTGGCGGCTTGAGCCCGGCCCGCGAGCGCGGCGTGGATGCTTGAACTCTTCGTCCCACCGGGATGACTCATAGAAGCCCGGCACGGAGTGCTGGGGAGGAAGTTGTGTGAACGGCGTCCTGCAAGCACGCTTCATGCTGGGAACGGTGCTCGGCAGGACTGCCGAGCGCTTGGGAAACCATCGAATCAGTCTGGCCCAAGCCCAGCGGCGAGGCCGATCTGCTCAAGGACGGTAGCTTCCGCGACCTTGCGAGATCCTTCCATAAACCAGCACTTCCGACCGGGTATAGCCCTTGATCGATGGTAGTCTCGCATCTCCTCAAAACGGACAATCCACATGAAGGCCTCGCCTTCCTCGGGAACCGGCCTCTTGTCCTCCAAGATCACAGACCCGTCGCGGTTTAGGAATTCGGGCCAGATCATGTAAATGCCATCCATGGCCAGATCTTCACCTTCATAATGAAGGTCTGACCTGTAGCCTTGGTAGGGAACCTCAACACGACCACCTTCGGAATGTTTGATGAATCGGTAACGAACCTTGAAATCCGGAGCGCGACCGGTTCGCTCTTCGTATTGTGTCCACATGATCGTTGGGAAGATGGCTCCTGTGCTAACGTCTAACCCCTTCGTATACGGCCCCGTTCTTCATCACCTCCTCCTCTCCCTCCAATCCCTCATCGCTCCGCCCAATTCCTTCACCGTCCCGCTCGCCAAACAAACCGCTCCATCCCCCAAGCATCGCTCCGCCGCCCGTCCGCACAGCCACGCCCCGAGCGCGGCCGCATCCGGCCCCTTCAACCCCTGCGCGAGCAAAGTCCCGATCACTCCGGACAGAACATCGCCCTGTCCCCCCGACGCCATTCCCGCATGGCCGGTCGGATTGAACCGCGTCGCCTCGCCAGCCTTCCCGACCAAGGTTCGCGCTCCCTTCAACAACAGCGTGCAAGGATACCTCTCCACGAACGCCCTCACCGCCTCCTCGCGCTCCATCCCCGCCAAATCCGGAGCCAGCCGCTTGAACTCCCCCGGGTGCGGCGTGATCACATGCCACTCCCGCAGCAGATCCAGCCGTCCTGCGGCCGCGATCCAGTTCAGTGCGTCCGCATCGATCACCGCCGGTATCTCCTCGGTCAGCCGTGCCAGCAGTGTCGCCCGGTAGATCTTTCCCGCGTTCCCCAGGCCCGGCCCGATCACCAGCGCATCATGCCCAACCTCGAAGGCTTCCTTCACCGGATCAGCCGAAGCCCGCACCATCGCCTCCGGCGGCATCGTCGCCGCCAGGTGCGTCAGGAAGTTTTCCTCCACATGCACCCCTACCAATCCCGCCCCCGCGTGCAGGGCGGAACTCGCGCATAGCACCGCCGCTCCCGTCATCCCGGGCGATCCCGCGAGAATGCCCAGTCGGCCCGAGTCCCCCTTGTGAAAATCGTGTGCTCGCGGCGGTAGCAGCCTGGGAAATGCCTCCGGGCAGAAGAATTTCAAGTCACCTTCCTCCGGCAGCGGCAGATCCTCCAAAGGCACCAGAATCATCCGTCCGCTCCGCTGCACCCCGTTCACCGTCGCCATTCCTCGCTTCGGCGCACCAACCGTCAGCGTCAGGTCTGCCGTCACCGCGTCGCCATCCCCCGTATCGGTATCGAGACCCGACGGCAGATCCATCGCCGCCACGATAGCCCCGCATTGCTCGCGCAAGTCCACCATCTCCCGTGCTAGCCCGGCCAAGGGCTCCCTCAAGCCACCTTTGGCACCGATCCCCAGCAGACCATCCAACAACAGCAGCGGCCCGGCCCCGATTTCCGGTACGTTCCCGACCGCTTGCACCCCCAGCTCCCGCAACTTCCGCCGCGGCAGCACCCCCCATTCCGTCTCCGGCCAAGCCGTCCGCAGCGCGATCCGCCAACCGGCCTCGCGCAGGTGCCGCAGCGCCACCAGCGCGTCGCCGCCGTTGTTCCCCTTGCCGACGTAGCCCACGGCCAGGCCGGGCCGGGGGAATTGCGCCTGCAAGCGCCGGGCGATCCCCGCGCCGGCCAGATCCATCAAATGCTCCGCCGTGACGCCGCGCCGGAACGCAGCCTCCTCCAGCGACCGCATGGTCGCACCCGTGACAAAGGACATGCCCGCACGCTAGCGGATCAACCCGCCCGGCGGAAGCGCGCGATGCCGTCCGCGATGCCTTCGGCCAGCGCCTGGCGGAACCAGGCCGACTTCATCCGGCCGCGCTCGCTCGGATTGCTCACGAATCCGCACTCCGCGAGAATCGAGGGG
>CBFGPU010000679.1:0-2387 GCA_965650715.1 uncultured Haloferula sp.
AGCGTGGCGAGGCCGGTTGCGAGTTCCATCGGCGTTGCGGCGGCGATGCCGCGGAAAAGGTCTTCGGATTCCTGGAAGGGGCCGTTGATGCCGCAACGCTTGGCGATCCGTGCGGTCTCCTTCGGTCCGATCTGGCGTCCGGTCTGGACCGGCTTGCCGGGTAGAACGAGGCGGCCGCGCTCGGCGGCGGCAGCGGCGATCCACGGCTCGAAGGCGGCGCCGAGGTCGCGGCGCGCGCCGGTGGTGCGGTCGAAGCGGGAATCGAGATAGTCCCGCCCGCCCACCAGCGCCAGGATGCCTCCGGTCTTCGTTTCGAGGGTGACGGCGGCGCACTGGAGGTAGGCCGGTGTTTCCCCCGGCTGGTGTTCGGCGTGGACGGGATAGGTCCAGGATTTCGACTGCTCGATCTTGCGCAGCGATTCGGAAAGGTCGGTTTCGAGGCGCAACTGCCAGCCGCTGTCGAGGGTGGTGCGGACGATCAGGCCGCCGTCGCGGATGTCCTTGTCATCGAGGATGCCCTGCAACTCCTTCTGCACCGCTTCCAAAACGTAGGAACGCTCCGAAGTCCGCTGCTCCGGCGGGACCAGCTTGATCGGCATCTTACGGATGATCCCCACGGTCTCAGCATCGATCAGCTTCATCGCTTGCATCCGCGCCAGGGTCTGCGCCTGCTGCTCCTTCGCCGCATCGAGATCGCGGAAGGGCGAGAAGATGTGCGGACCGCGGATG
Source organism: uncultured Haloferula sp. (assembly GCA_965650715.1). Classification (GTDB taxonomy): domain Bacteria; phylum Verrucomicrobiota; class Verrucomicrobiia; order Verrucomicrobiales; family Akkermansiaceae; genus Haloferula. Next base: position 730 of record CBFGPU010000679.1, read on the forward strand.
ATGCCGACGATCATCGCGCACTCGGCCTCATTCAGGTCGGAGACCGGTTTGCCGAAGTAGGTTCGAGCGGCCTGGTCGACGCCGTGGCAGCCCGAGCCGAAGTAGATGCGGTTGAGGTAGTGGGCGAGGATCTCGTCCTTCTTGTAGTGGTTCTCGATCCGGAGCGTCAGCGCGATTTCCAACAGCTTGCGGTGAATCGACTTCTCCTTCAGTTGCTTGTGCTCTTCGCCATAGCTATTCCGTGCGAGCTGCATCGAGAGCGTCGAAGCGCCCTGGGTGAAATCGCCGTCCTTCACGTTGCGGACGGTGGCCCGGGCGAGGCCGCGGAAGTCCACGCCGGAGTGCTCGAAGAAGCGTGCGTCTTCGCGGGCGCGCAGGGCATTGACCATGAAGTCCGGGATGTCCTTGCGGGTCACCAGACGGCGGTTGTTGCCGCCCGCACTGCCGATCTCCTTGCCATCGCGGTCGTAGATCGTGGTCCGTGCGGGCATTCTCGCCACCTCGGCGAGGTCGAAGCGGGAAGCTTCGGCGAAAAAGTAGAGGGCACCGATTGCCAGGATGACCACCGTGCCGACGACCACCCATAGCGACCAGCGGAGCAGGGTACGCAGCCATTCCGGCATCCACGCTTGCCAAGCGGGGATCTTGCGGGTGGTGCGCCAGGAGGACATGGGAAGGGTGCCGGGTGAACGGTGAAAAGGCAGGGGAGTTTGCTGGTTTTCAGTATTCAGTTTTCAGGAGAAGCAGATGAAGCGGCGAGAGGAGCGGAAGGGGTTACTCTTCCTCGACGGGGATGGCTTTCAGGGGGGCTTCTTCTTCGTCCTGGATCGGGCCTTCGTCGACTGGCTCGGCGCGCATGGGCGCGGACTCCTCGATGGGTCGGGCGCGCACGGGCTCGCCGGAATCATCTTCTTCGTTCACCGCGAGCGCCTTGGCCGGATGATCGGGGCAGAGGTCGTTTTCGGCCGGGACGATGTCGGCGGGAACGTTGTCGGTGTAGGCCTCGCCCGCCAGTTCGCAGCCGGCGGTGGCACGTTTGCCGGATTCGCGGCAGAGGCGGCACTCGACGAAGGAGAGCTGCGACTTGAGGCCCTCGGCCTTGTAGCCGAGCTTGTCGGCGGTCTTCATGACCTCCACCCACACGGGCAGCGCGAGGGTCGAGCCGTAGCCGCGGTCGATGGTTTTCTTCGGCGTGTCGAGGCCGACCCAGACGGCGCAGGTGATGCTCGAGGTGTAACCCGCGAACCAGGCATCGCGATACTCGTTGGTGGTGCCGGTCTTGCCGCCGCAGGGCTTGTTGAAGCCGAGGGATTTCACCGAGGCCGCGGTGCCCCGTTCGGTCACCTCGCGGAGGATTCTCGAGACCGACCAAGCCGAGCCCTGACGGGTCGCCTCGTAGGGAACCGCATCCGCTTTGTAGAGGACATTGCCCTCGCGATCGCGGATCTCGTCGATGATCCGCGGGGGATGCCGGATGCCGCCGTTCGGGAAGACGGTGTAGGCGGAGGCCACTTCATAGGTTGTCGCTTCCCATGAGCCGAGGAAGGAGATCGGGCTCTTCGGCATCGGTGTTTCGAAACCCACCGAAAGCGCGACATCCGCGACCTTGTCGATCCCGGCCTTGTTGCCGACGCGGACGGACATGGTGTTGCGCGAGC
>CBFGPU010000680.1:0-2385 GCA_965650715.1 uncultured Haloferula sp.
CTTGGCGGAAGTCACTGCCGCAGCCGACGTGATCATCACCGTGGTCACCGACGACGCGGCCATGCGCGGGATCTTCGCTTCCGGAGGCGATTCCCTGCTTACCAAGGCCGCCGGCAAGACCTTCATCAACTGCGCCACCGTGAGCCCCGAGGTCCACGTGGAAGTGGACGCCGCCGCGACCGCCGCCGGTGCCACCTCGCTCGAAGCCTGCATGGCCTCCAGCATCACCCAGGCCCGCCAGGGAACGCTCTACCTCATGGTCGGGGGCACGCCGGATGCTTTCGCGAAGGTGGAGGGCATCCTCAAGGACCTCTCCTCCTCTCTCCGCCACGTCGGCGGCACCGGGCAGGCGGCGAAGGTCAAGGCGCTCGTGAACATGGTGATGAACATCAATACCGCCGGACTCGCCGAAGGCCTCGGCCTCGGCTCCGCCCTGGGGCTCGACCTCCAGATGCTCAAGGAGGTCTTCTCCCAGACCGGCGCGAACTCCCGCGTTCTCGAAACCGATGGCGACGACATGATCGCCCGCGAGCACGATTGCTTCTTCTCCGCCGCCCATGCCGCGAAGGACAGTGGCATCGCGAACCAACTCGCCGCGGATACCGGGGTGAATGTCCCGCTCTCGCTCGCCACCGAGGCGCAGTACCACCGCATGATCGAACTCGGCCTCGGCGAACTCGATAAATCGGGCATCGCCGAATTGACCTTTCCCGGTCGCACGGTCCACTGATTGCCGCACCCTTACCCGATGGACCTTCCCGAATTCCGCAACCGCCACGGCGAAAAGCTCGATACCGCTTTCCACCCGGGCACCCGCGAGGACGCGCTCGTCATCCTTACCCACGGCGTCACCGGGAACAAGGACCGCCCCCTGCTCGTGACTCTCGCCGAAGGCCTCGCCTCCCGCGGCTGGCCTTGCCTGCGCCTTTCGTGGACCGGCAACGGCAACTCGGAAGGCGACTTCCGCGACTCGACCATCACCAAGGAAAGCGCCGATCTCCGCGATGTCCTCGATGCCCTGCCGCCCCGCCTGAAGATCGCCTACATCGGCCACAGCATGGGCGGTGCCGTCGGCGTCATGACCGCTGCGGAGGAAGATCGCATCCGCGTGCTCGTCACCCTCGCCGGCATGGTCCGCACGGAGGAATTCTGCGAGCGCGAATTCGGCTCGATCATCCCCGGCAAGGGCTTCATGTGGGATGAGCCGGCGTGTCCGCTCTCGCAGAAGTACGTCGATGACATGGAGTCCATCGGCGACCTCTTCGACGAGGTCGGTGAGATCACCGTTCCCTGGCTCCTCATCCACGGCACCGCCGACGATGTCGTCCTCATCCAAGACAGCCGCGACGCCTACGACACCGCCGAGGAACCGAAGCGCCTGGTGGAGATTCCGGGTGCCGGTCATTCCTTCGACGAGAAGAGCTACCCCAAGGTCATCAACGAGGTCGCCGACTGGCTCGACGAACATCTCGCCTGAGCCAGCCGAATCGCACGGGCGAATACCTCCTGCCTTTCCGGCTGTTCCCGTCTTTCATTCGATATCCGACGTTGGGCGTTCGATGTTCGGCGTTCGCCTTTCTTGCCTTTCCACTTCAAGATTCCTCCCCTATCCACCCGCCGTGCTTGCCAAACGCATCATCCCTTGCCTCGACGTCACCGACGGCCGCGTCGTCAAAGGCGTGAACTTCGTCGATCTCATCGATGCGGGCGATCCCGTCGAGGCGGCCATGGCCTATAACGCCCAGCAGGCCGACGAGCTCGTCTTCCTCGACATCACCGCCTCCTCGGACAATCGCGCCACCATGGTCGATGTGGTCCGCCGCACCGCCGAGCACTGCTTCATCCCGCTCACCGTCGGCGGCGGCATCCGCAGCGTGGAAAACATGCGCGAGATGCTCCTCGCCGGCGCCGACAAGGTCGGCATCAACACCTCCGCGGTGAAAGATCCCAGCCTCGTCGATGCCGGTGCGAAGACCTTCGGCAGCCAGTGCATCGTCGTCGCCATCGATGCCAAGCGCGAGGGCCCGGGCAAGTGGGGCGTTTACACCCACGGCGGCCGCACCCCCGTCGGCCTCGATGCCGTGGAGTGGGCGAAGGAAGTCTGGCGCCGCGGGGCAGGGGAGATCCTCCTCACCAGCATGGATGCCGATGGCACCCAGGCCGGCTACGATTGCGAGCTCACCGCCGCCATCTCGGAGAGCGTCGGCATCCCGGTCATCGCCAGCGGCGGCGCGGGAAACCTCGATCACATGGTGGAAGTGCTGGAAAAGGGCAAGGCGGACGCCGTTCTGGCGGCCAGCATCTTCCACTTCGGCAAGCACACCGTCGGCGAGGCCAAGCGATATTTTTCGGAGCGCGGCATTCCCGTTCGGCCCGAACTGACGT
>CBFGPU010000681.1:0-2385 GCA_965650715.1 uncultured Haloferula sp.
GGGACTGCGCCTCAACGCCGCCATCGGCTGGCTGGAGACGGAGATCACCGGCGGCTCCTCGATCGACACCTTCAACCGGACCGGCGGCGATCCGAGCCTGATCCTGGTGAAGTCGAGCGCGGCGTCCAACTGCGGCCAACGCCAGCGGAAGCCTTCCTCGCGGAGGCGACGGGGATCGGCCCACCGGCTCTTGAGCACGAGCTCGGTCTCGGTGTGCAGCAGTCTCGCCCCCAGTTCCAGCATCCAGCGGGCTGCCGGCAGGCCGAAGGGTGCCCCCTGCTGCTCGCGGAAGGCGCGCATCAATGCGCGATTCGTCGGGGACCCGGGAGCCGCGAGGTTGAACACGCCGTCCAGCAGCGGATCGGCGGCGATGAAATCGATGGCGGCGATGAAATCGTCCATGTGAATCCAGCTCACACGCTGGCTCCCTTTGCCCATCGGTCCGCCAAGACCGCGGCGGGTGAGATGCCGCAGGACTTCGAAGACAGTGCCGTACTCGTTTGCCAGCACCATCCCGGTGCGCAGCGCGACCTTCCGGGTTTCGCCGGGAACCTTCGCCGCAAAGAAGGCTTCCTCCCATGCCCGGGCAACCTCGACCGAAAACCCTTCGCCGGGCTCCCCTTCCCACTCGTCCTGCGGATGATCCTCGGCATGGCGATACCAAGTGGCGGTGCTTGCGTTCATCCACAGCTTCGGCGGGACCCGGCAGGCGGCAATCGCCTCGCCGATCACGCGGGTCGAGTCCACCCGCGACCCGACGATCTCCCGGCGGTTCCTGGCATCGTAGCGGCAGTTCACGCTGCGCCCGGCCAGATTGATGACGCGCTCGGCACCCTCCAGCGCGAGCGTCCACGGACCGGGGGTCTTGCCATCCCACTCGAGGAGCATCCCGTCGCCGCTCCAGCCTTCCCGATGGCGCGCCACGCACACCACCTCGCGGCCCATGCGCTGGTAATGGCGGGCCAGATAGCGGCCCAAAAAGCCGTTCGCTGCAAAGAGCACGATCTGCGGATTCATTTCAGCCTCCTTCGATTCTTAATTCCCTTTAGTTCCTTTTTTTTCAGGATTTTTCGAAACTTCATCCCAACAGAAACAGTCCCTATCCCAGCAACTTGGCCGCGAGCTGAACGGCGAAGCCGTGCTTCATCGAGCCGACCCGATCCGCCACCTTCGATGCGAAGCCCACGAACTCCTCAAGTTGCCGCATCTGGGTGTGAAACGCCACACCTTCCGGAGTCGTCATATCCCGGGTCGTCTCCGCACAATGGTTGAGTACACCAAGGGCTGGCTCGATTTCGCGCTTTTTGCGCTCCCGAGTCACGATGGTGAAAATCTGCCAGACGTCTTTCTCCGCCTCGAAAAACTCCCGGCGTTCGCCTTTCTTCAGAACAATGCGGACGAGCCCCCATGCGACGAGTTCCTTGAGGTTGGTATGGGCGTTTCCGCGGCTGATCTGGAGTTCCGCCATCACGTCATCGGTGCCGACCGGCTCGGGGGCGGTCATCAGAAGCGCATGGATCTGAGCCATTGTGCGATTGATGCCCCATTGCGAGCCCATCGCGCCCCATTGGGCAACGAATTCGTCCCGTGCCGCTTTCAACCGTTCGCGCTCGCTGCTCATCTTTTTTTCACTATTTACTGAAACTTCGGAAAGGACAAGGAATTTTCCACAAAATTGCAGCGAGCTTCCAACCGGTGACGGATTGGGCACATTTGTTCAGATGCGCACCCAAAATGGGCGCGTAATCTGCTTTCGAGCCCCACTCCCTCTCGCTGCCCGAGATAAACGACCCGATGAAAACCAGAAACCATCCCCTACACACCCACTGGATCGGCGGAGCGATCCTATTCTCTCTCGCTCTTCCAAGTGCTGCCGACACGATCGCTTATTGGAATTTCAACGGCCTCTCCATTGCAACGGCGAGCACTCCCGGGAGTGGCGGCGTGCCGACCTCCATTACAGCCGATGTAGGCGCCGGCACCCTTTCCTTGAGTAGCTTCGGCGGCCTCGTCGACGATTTCTCCGGTTCAACGTTGAATGCACTTGGAGGAGTGGCCGCCGAGGAATCCTTGAGCGTGGTAGCTGGCGGCACGACCGCTCCTTTCCCGGGTAACGATACTTCGATCGAAGTCCAACTCAGTCTCACTGGGTTTCAAGATCCGATCGTTACCTTCGCGACGCGAGGCACGTCTTCAGGTTTCACGACCGGCACTTGGTCTTACAGCACCGGCGGAGCATTCACAAGTCTTCCCGACAACACCGCGACCACCTCAACCTCATACAGCGTCAAAACGCTGGACCTGAGTTCAATCGACATTCTCGACGGAGCCTCGACGGTGACCCTGCGTTATACGGTTACGGGTGCGACGAGCGCTTCAGGCAAC
>CBFGPU010000682.1:0-2371 GCA_965650715.1 uncultured Haloferula sp.
CGGGGGTTCTTCGGGTGAATCAGGGCAATCTGCAGGCTGGTCTTGGAAAATACCAGCACCTGCGATTCCTCGGGAACCGATAGCTCCCTGAGCACGAAGCGGAGGCGTTCCAGCCCGGTTTTTCCTTCGGCCTTCTTCCTGCCCGAAACCAGGTCCCCGGCCAGCTTCGCCAGCCGGTCGGTCGGGGCGGTATCCGAGTAGCGGATCGGAGCGAGATCCCAGAAATCGGCATCCGCCGACGCAGCTTGCACCAATGCCAGCAGGACCGGGAACCACCTCACGCCGGGATGAAACGTCATCGGGAGCCGATTTCCTACGCGTATTTTTGCGGTCCCGGCGCAACGGCTGGCAAAATCAGGCGCTGGCCTCCGATGTTCGGCTCCAACCCCTTGACCCCGGCCCCCGAGCCCGCAAGTCTCCGCGCGGCTCATGCTTTCCGTCCACAATCTCCGCGTCGAGTACGGCGCCCGCGTCCTGTTTTCCGATCTGACCTTCTCGATCATGCCGAGGGAGCGGATCGCCTTTGCCGGTCACAACGGGGCCGGGAAATCGACGCTGATGAAGGCAATCGCCGGGATCATCGAGACCTCGGGCGGCAAGGTCGTGGTGCCGCGAAACACGCGGGTGGGCTACCTGCCGCAGGAGGGCATCCACGTGAAAGGCATTTCGCTCTGGGACGAGACGATGCGGGCCTTCGGCGAAACACTCGCGCTCCAGGAGAAGATCGAGCGTCTCTCCTCCGAACTCGAGAAGCTCGATCCCCGCTCCTCTCCGTATGGCGACCTGCTTGAGGAGATCGGCGCGCTGGAACTCCAACTCGAAGACAACGATCCCTCGCGCATGAAGCCGAAGGTGGAGTCCGTGCTCCAAGGCCTGGGCTTCAGCAAGGGCGACTTCGAGCGGGACTGCGGCGAATTCTCCGGCGGCTGGCAGATGCGCATCGCGATGGCGAAGCTCTTCCTCCAGGAGCCCGAAGTCCTCCTGCTCGACGAGCCGACCAACCACCTCGACATCGGCACGCAGCGCTGGGTGGAGCAGTATCTCATCAATTACCCCGGCGCGATCCTGCTCATCTCGCACGACCGGGCGCTTCTCGACACGCTCTGCACCCGCACCCTCGCCTTCCATCACGGCCGCTGCGAGGAATACTCCGGGAACTACAGCTATTACGAGAACGAGTCCGTGTTGCGACGGGAGATCCACGAAAAACGCTACCTCGCCCAGCAGCGCGAAATCGCGGATGTCCAGCGCTTCATCGACCGCTTCCGCGCCTCCGCAAACAAGGCGACTCTGGTCCAGTCCCGCGTCAAGATGCTGGAGAAGATCGAGCGCATCCCACCGCCGGAAGCGGCGGACGCGGTGATGAACTTCAAGTTCCCGCCCCCTCCTGCCAGCGGCAACCTGGTGGCAAAGCTGGAGAAGGTCTCGAAGTCCTACGGACCGCTTCAGATCTTCAAGAAATTCGACTTCGAGATCAACCGCGGCGAGCGCATGGCGATCGTCGGTCCGAACGGCGCGGGCAAATCGACCTTCTGCCGGATCATCACCGGCCAGGAAGCGCCGGACGATGGCAGCCATGAATTCGGCCTGCGCGTCGCCACCTCGTTCTTCTCGCAGAACCATGCGGACGAGCTGGATCCCACCAAGACGGTGCTCGAAACGGTGGAGGAAGTGGCGAGCCGCGAGTCCGGTCCGTATTGCCGGAACCTGTTAGGCTGTTTCCTTTTCCGCGGCGACGACGTGTTCAAGAAGGTCGGCGTGCTTTCGGGCGGCGAGCGTTCGCGAGTCGCCTTGGTGCGCATGCTGGTGGCCCCGGCGAACTTCTTGATCCTGGACGAGCCGACCAACCACCTCGACATGCAGTCGCAGGAAGTGCTGCAACGCGCGCTGGCCGACTATGCCGGCACGGTGATGATCGTTTCGCACAACCGCGCCTTCCTCGATCCGGTGGTGCACAAGACCTTGGAATTCCGTCCGGGTGAGGATCCCCGTCTCTTCCAAGGCAACATCACTTACTATCTGGAGAAGACCGCCGACGAAAAATCCGGTCCCACCCTGTCCTCCCGCAGCGTCCAGGCGGCAGGCGACGGCAAGGCGTCCACCGAGAAGTCGGCCACGCCGAGCCGCAAGGATCAGAAGCGGATCGAAGCCGAGCAGCGCAAGATCCGCACGCAGGTCCTCAAGCCGCTGGAAGACGAACTTGCCACGCTTGAAAAGCGCATCGCGGATCTGGAAGTCGCCCAGACGAACGCGACCGCGGATCTCTCCAAGCCCGAGGTAGTGGCATCTCCCGCAAAGTTCCGCCTCGTTGGCAATACCGTCGAACAAGTCACCCAGAAGCTCGAAGCCGCGATCTCGCGATGGGAAGCGC
>CBFGPU010000683.1:0-2369 GCA_965650715.1 uncultured Haloferula sp.
AACTTCCTGATGATCGGGGAGCGGACGAACGTGGCGGGATCGCCGAAGTTCGCGAAGCTGGTGCGGGAGGGGAAACTGGACGAAGCGCTGGAGATCGCGCGGCAACAGGTGGAGAGCGGCGCGAACGTCATCGACATCTGCTTCGACGACGGCCTGATCGACGGCAAGGCGATGATGGCCCGCTTCCTCCAACTGGTCCAGAGCGAGCCGGAGATTTCAAAGGTGCCCATCATGGTGGATTCCTCGAAGTGGGAGATCATCGCGGAGGGTTTGAAATACCTGCAGGGGAAAGGGATCGTGAACTCGATCTCGCTGAAGGAGGGCGAGGAAAAGTTCATCCAGCAGGCGAAGCACATCCGCCGCTTCGGCGCGGCGACGGTGGTGATGGCCTTCGACGAGAACGGGCAGGCGGCGACATACGACGAGAAAATCCGGATCTGCGAGCGCGCCTACCGGGTGCTGGTGGACAAGGTCGGCTTTCCGCCGGAGGACATCATTTTCGATCCGAACATCCTGACGGTCGCAACAGGGATCGAGGAGCACAACAACTACGCGCTCGATTTCATCAACGCGACACGCTGGATCAAGACGCACCTGCCCCATGCGAAGGTATCGGGCGGAGTGTCCAACATTTCGTTCTCGTTCCGCGGCAACAACGTGGTGCGCGAGGCGATGCACTCGGCCTTCCTCTACCATGCCACAAAGGCGGGGATGGACATGGGGATCGTCAACGCCGGGATGCTGGAGGTTTACGACGAGATCCCGAAGGACATGCTGGAGCACGTGGAGGACGTGCTGCTGAACCGGCGTCCGGATGCGACCGAGCGGATGCTGGAATTCGCCGAGCGCTTCAAGGGGCAGGGTGGCAAGAAGCTGGAGGAAGACTTGAGCTGGCGCGAGGAGAGCGTGGAGAAGCGCCTGGAGCACGCCTTGCTGAAGGGCATCGACAAATTCATCGACGAGGACACCGAGGAAGCGCGGCTGAAGTACGGCCGGCCGCTGAAGGTGATCGAAGGCCCGCTGATGGACGGCATGGGCGTGGTCGGCGACCTCTTCGGCGCGGGCAAGATGTTCCTGCCGCAGGTGGTGAAGAGCGCGCGCGTGATGAAGAAGTCGGTCGCGTGGCTGACGCCTTTCATGGAAGCGGAGAAAGCCGAGTTCCTGGCCGGCGACATCGCCGGGCTGATGGCGGCCGACCCCGCGTTGACGAGAGACGAGGCGATCGCCCTGGCGGGACGCCGGCGCTCGGCGGGTCGCTTCCTGATCGCCACGGTGAAGGGCGACGTTCACGACATCGGGAAGAACATCGTGGGCGTGGTGCTGGCCTGCAACGGCTTCGAGGTCACGGACATGGGCGTGATGGTGCCATGCGACAAGATTCTGGCGAAGGCCAAGGAGATCGGCGCGGACGTCATCGGTTTGTCCGGTCTGATCACGCCTTCGCTGGACGAGATGATCCATGTTGCGAAAGAGATGGAGAAGGGCGGCTTCAAGGTGCCGCTGCTGATCGGCGGGGCGACCACATCATCGACCCACACGGCGGTGAAGATCGCGCAGCACTACTCGGGGCCGGTGGTCCACGTGCTGGATGCCTCGCGCTCGGTGCCGGTGACGACCTCGCTGCTTTCGCCGGACCAGAAGGATACATTCATCGCGGAGAACAACGAGCGGCACCGGAAGGCGCGGGAAGCCTTCACGGGCGGGCCGAAGAAGGAGACGGTGGGCATCGTCGAGGCGCGCGCCCTGGGACGGCTGACGGATTGGTCCGCCTACACGCCGCCGGTGCCGAAGTTCACGGGGACGCGGGTTCTGGCCAACCAGTCGCTGCGCGAGTTGGTCGAGTACATCGACTGGACGCCGTTCTTCCATGCGTGGGAGTTGCGCGGCGTGTGGGACCGGGAAACCAAGGTGCTGAAGACGAAGAACGAGGAAGGAGCCAAGGAAGCGGCGAAGCTGCATGGCGAGGCGCTGGAACTTCTGGAAAAGATCATCGCGGAAAAGCGGTTCACGGCGCGGGGCATCTACGGGTTCTTCCCGGCGAATGCGGATGGCGACGATGTCATCGTGTGGGAGGACGAGCACCGGACACGCGAGAAGACGCGCCTCCACACGCTGCGGCAGCAGGTGAAGAAGGAGAGCGGCAAGCCGAACGAGGCGCTCTCCGACTACGTGGCCCCGCAGGGCGCGGGGAAGGATTACATCGGCGGGTTCGTGGTAGGCATCCACGGTGCGGACGAATGGGCCGCTGAGCTGGAGAAGTCGAACGACCCTTACAATTCAATCATGGCGAAGGCGCTGGCGGACCGCCTGGCGGAGGCCTTCGCGGAGCTGATGCACCACCGCGCGCGGGTCGAGTGGGGTTACGAGCG
>CBFGPU010000684.1:0-2368 GCA_965650715.1 uncultured Haloferula sp.
CGAGGTCGGCGTAGTCGATGTGGAGGAAGCGGCAGCAGCGGGCATCGAAGCCGAGCGGGACGCCCATGGTTTCGACCCATGCAGGGGGGAGCTTGCCGGCGGCGCGGAGGCGGATTTTATCGAGCATGCGGTCGAATTGGACGATGCCGCCCACGGTGTCGTAGGGGCTGCGGAGGCCGGGGATGTGGGTGGCAGGCATGAGGCCGGAGCTCAAGGGACGGATATCTGATGGAAGAGAGGGCGGCCGGCGGGGCGGGGCGAGAGACAGCGAGCGGCGAGATCTCGGAGGTCCTTTAGGTCGTCCGGATGGGAGGGATCGGCGCGGGCCAGGAGTTCTTCGAGGAGGCAGCCGAAGGCGCGGACTTCGAGGCGCTCGAGCGCGTGGGGCGGGATGTCGGGCGGATGGAAGGAGGCCGCGCCGAAGTCGCCGAGGAGGGCATGGCCGTTGCCATTCCAGAGGATGTTATGGGCGTAGAGGTCGCCATGCAGGATGCCGCGGGAATGAAGGGCAGCGGCGGCGGATGCGATGGACCTCGCGATCCGGCGGATGGAAGCGGGAGTGAAGGATGCCTGCGGCGGATAGACATCGCGGGTGCAGGTTTCAAAGTCCGGGGGCCCGGCAAGACTGCGGAATTCGGCACCGACCCACTCCATGACGAGGGCGTGCGAGCCATCCGGGTGGCCGGTGACTTTTCCGGTCACGGGGATGAGATGCGGGTGATTGCCCGCGGCGAGGCTGGCGTCCATTTCATCGGCGGGGAGACCGTCGCTGGTGACGGTGCCTTTGAAGATCTTCACGGCGGCGGGAAGGAGGTCATCGCCGGATCTGCGGAGTGCCTTGTGGATGACGCCGGAGGCACCTTCGCCGAGCTTCTCTTTCAGGACGATGTCGGACCAGGGAACGGAAGGAGGATCCGATACGGGCGAGGACTCTGTCAGGGGATTGCCGCCGATGGCGAGCCATGAGAGACGGGGCAGGCCGAAGAGCCAGGAAGGGAGGGATGTGAAACGGTTGGCGGAGAGCCGGATCAGTTCGAGGGCGGCGCGGGAGGCCATCTCGTCCGGCAAGCGGGTGAGGCGGTTGCCTGCGAGCATGAGCTTGCGGCGCCCGGTGCAACGGCCGATGGACGCGGGGATTTCCCCGATGCGGTTGTCGGTGAGGATCAGCCAACGGAGCGAAGGTGGAAGCGATTCCTCCCCCACCCTCCCGATGCGGTTCGACTTGAATCCGATCATCTCGAGCGAGGGGCAACGACCGAGCACCTCGGGGAGATGATCGAAGTCGTTCGAGGAGCAGAAGAGGATCCTGAGCTTCTTGAGGCGAGGAAGCTCGTCCGGAAGGGAAGAGAGCCGGTTCCCGGTCAGGTTCAGGACTTCAAGCGAGGCGGCGAGGTCGAAGATCTCCCCAGGGAAGGAGTCGAGGCCGCAGGAGAGGTCGAGGCGAGTGGCTCCGGCGAGCTTGCCTGCGCGCAGGTCCGCGAGGGTAGCGGCGGCAATGCTCATGTCAGCGGATGGCGACGTAGATGCCATCGAACTCCACGCAGGTATTGTCGTCCTCTCCGATCGTCACGGCCAGCTTGATGCGCGCCTTGCCGGTGCGTTCGTAGCTCTTCCGGAATCGCGCCAGGGCCTGCTCCCCGGGGCGGCTGCAGCAGGCGCGGATATTGCCGCGCACGGGGCGATCGTAGGAGATCTTCGCGCTGCGGATGACGATGTGCGCTTCCTTGTCGCCGAGCTCGAGCCAGAGGAGGCAGTAGCCGGCGAGGGTGGCGATGGCGGCGAGGCTGCCGCCGAAGGCGGTGCCGAGGTGGTTATGGTTCACATCGAGCGGCGCGGTAACGACGAGGCGGTCGTCGTCATACGACTCCACGCTGACGCCCATCGCCTTCGTGAGCGGGATTTTCCCGTGCAGGAAGGTCTCGATGTCCTGCGGCAGCAGGTGCGGTTTCATGCGTCGAGCTGTTGGATGCGGGCGAGGTGGCGTCCGCCCTCGAAGGATGTGGAGAGAAAGACATCCACGATCTCCAGCGCCGTGGCGAGGTCCATCATGCGCTCGCCGAGAGAGAGGACATTCGCGTCGTTGTGCAGGCGGGTGAGGCGGGCGGACTCGGCATTCCAGCAGAGGCCGCAACGCACGCCGCGGACGCGATTTGCGGCCATCGCCTCGCCATTGCCGGAGCCACCGAGGACGATGCCGCGCTCGTATCGACCGGCAGCAACGGCTTCCGCAACGGGGCGGATGAAGACGGGATAATCGACGGATTCGGTGGAATCCGTGCCGAAGTCCGCGACCTCGTGACCGGCGGCGCGGAGATGCGTGACGATCTCCTGCTTGTAGCGGAAGCCGGCGTGATCGGAGCCAATGGCG
>CBFGPU010000685.1:0-2363 GCA_965650715.1 uncultured Haloferula sp.
AGTTCGTGGCCTTGCCCTCGAACACCGAGCGGCTGTGCTGCGCCAGGGAGAGCGCCCCGTGGTTCATCCCGTCGCTCACCATGAAGATGATCTTCTTCGGCAGTCCGCGGTGGTCGGTGGATCTCCGGGTCCCTTGCGAGAGCAGGGGCGCGGTGCCGCCGCCGAAGACCGCCGAGGTGATGGTGGCGGCCTTGAGGAAGTCTCGGCGGGAAGTGGAACGGGTGCCTTTCATCGGGATGCGGGGGCAATACGGCGGTTTCGGCCGATTTTCCATCGCAATTCCGCCGCCGAAACCCGGCTTGCCCCATGCGGGCTCCCGTGGAAACTCACCGCGCAATGGACAAGATCCCATGGGACAAGGTTTTCAGCTTCACCCCGCAGGACGCGGTGAAGCTCTTCATCACTGCCGCGATCATTGTGATCGTGACCAAGATCCAGCTCTTCAACGACAAGCTCTCCGCGCTCCTGATCGCGCTGCCCTTCACCTCGGTGGTGGCGATGATCTGGATGCACGCGGAGAAGCAGACGCCGCAACGGATTGCGAATCACGCCGAGGGCACCTTCTGGTTCGTGCTGCCGACCCTTCCGATGTTCCTGATCCTTCCCTGGATGCTTCGTCACGGCTGGGGCTTCTGGGCGGCGCTGGGGGTGAATTGCCTGCTCACCGCCGGATTTTTCTGGCTTACGGTCTTTATTTTGAAGCGCTTCGGCTACCATCTGATGTGAAAATCTCGGGTCCCGAGGGATTTTACCCTTGTCAATCCGGGGGTGATTTGATCTTTCCCGCCTTCCGGCCCCAGTTGGGCCTACAAGGAATCCGACACGGCATGTCTCCCGACAACATCGTCCCCTTTGAGCAGCCGAAGTCTGAGTCCCGGTTTCCAGGTACACCCATGAAAAGTGATCTTGTCGAAAAGGCGTCCGAGATTGTCAGCGATCCGCTGGTCCTTATCAACATGGTCTCGAAGCGTGTCCGCCAGTTGAACAGCGGTCGCTCGCCGCTGATCCCGACCCGCCCCAGCATGGGCGCCGCGGACATCGCGCTGACCGAAATCATCGAGGGCAAGATCAAGCTCGTCGAGACTCCTGCCGCTCCGGCGGAGTCCTGAGCCGCTGCTTGCGAGCGAGCCGCGCCCCGCAGTGGCGCGAACTGCCATGAGTGCGGAAATCTCCAGCAACCGCAAGGCGCTCCGTGATTTCCACATCTCGGACAAGTACGAGGCGGGCATCGAGCTGAAGGGCACGGAGGTGAAGTCCATCCGTGCCGGCAAGGTGAACATTTCCGACGCCTTCGCCCGCGTCGAGAAGGGCCAGCTCTTCCTCTACGGCTGCGACATCCAGCCTTGGGAGACCGCGTCCACCTGGTTCCAGCACGAATCGAAGCGCCCGCGCCGCCTGCTCCTCCACAAGAAGGAAATCCTCAAGCTCGAGCAGGCGACGGCAATCAAGGGGGCCACGCTCCCTTGCCTGAAGATGTACTGGAAGAACAAGCGGGTGAAGGTCGAGATCGGCATCGGCAAGGGCAAGACCCACTCCGACCAGCGCCACGACCTGAAGGAGAAGGTCGAACTGCGCGAAGCCCAGCGCGAGGTGGCGCGGTTCAACCGGCGCTAAGGCGGCGCACAGTCCCTGTGCCGCCGGAGGATGGGACGGGTGCCTCCGGCTCCTGCACCTTGGAACTTGGCACTTCTAACTTGGAACTTACTCTTTCCAAGTGCGCCGCCTCCGGAACGACCTCCCCTACACCTTCCGCCCGCCCAAGCCGCGCGGGTGGTTCCGGCCGCTCGGACTCTGGGCAAACAACTCGCTGTTCCTGCGGAGGAAGTACAACGTCCCGCAACTCGAGGACGAAGGCTTCGCCCGTATCAAGGAACTTTCCGCGGCGGGTCATGCCGTCCTGCTCGCTCCGAACCATGCCGACCACTCCGATCCCCACGTGATGTCGGCCCTGATCGCTCGTCACGGCATGCGCTCCCATTTCATGGCGGCGCGGGAGGTTTTCGAGGTCAGCAAGGCCGGGGCTTGGGCCCTGCAAAGCATGGGCGTTTTCTCCGTGGATCGCGACGGCCCGGACCTCTCCGCGATCAAGACCGCCATCACCCTGTTGGAAACCGGCAGCGACCCGCTTGTGATCTATCCGGAGGGCGAGATCTACCATCACCACGAGCGTCTCGACCCGCTTCACGAAGGTGTCGCCTCCATCCTCCTCAAGGCCGCAGCACGTATGAAGGACGGGCGGGAAGCCTGGCTCGTGCCCGTGGGCATCCGCTTCCGCCACGCCCCCTCCGTTGCGGAGACCTTCAACGACCGGCTTTCCCGCCTCGAGGATCGCATCGGCTGGACGCCGAAGCCGTCCATGCCCG
>CBFGPU010000686.1:0-2353 GCA_965650715.1 uncultured Haloferula sp.
GATCCTTCGCGTCGGGCATGAGAACGAGCATGGTTTCCTCCTGATCGACCCCGGTGAGGTAGAAGAGATCCGCGTTCTGCTTGAAGGCCATCGTGCCGTCCGCATTGGTCGGGAAGATGTCGTTCGCCAGCACGATGACGATGCTGTTCGGCTTGAGCAGGGCGCGGAGCTTGTCGCGGTTGCGGACGAAAAGCTGCGGGTCGATCGGATCGTAGCGCATGGGCTGCACTCCAGCGGATGCCCCCGCGGCCCGCAATGGGATTTCCGCGGGCCGCTGAAAAGTTGGCGAATGCTGCGGAATCGGCGGGGAGGGCGGTCAAGGGGCAGAATTAGACCTGGCGCCTCTCCGGCTGCTCCTGAAAACTGAACACTGAAAACTAGCAAACTTCAGCCCCCGCGCCAATTCAGCTTCTGGCGGAGGGCAGCGTAGAACGAGTGCCCCGGAAGCCGTAGCAGATTCAGCACATGCCCCGCCTTGCATACTTCGATCCGGTCGCCGTGGTGGATGGTGACGATGTCCCGGCCATCGACGGTGAAGAGCATGGGGGCCTCGTCCGCGTTCTCGGGAGCGAGCTCGACCATGGCGTCATCGCCGATGATCAGCGACCGCTGGCTGAGCGTGTGCGGACAGATCGGGGTGATCACCATGGCGCCGGCGGAGGGGCTGATGAGCGGTCCGCCCGCCGAAAGCGAATACGCGGTGGAGCCGGTGGGGCTGGCCACGATCAGGCCGTCCGCACGGTAGTGGTTGAGGAGCTCGCCATCGACATAGGCGGAAAGCGAGACGAGACGGCCGGTCTGGCCGCGGGCGAGCACCACCTCGTTCAGCGCGTGGTATTCCTGCTCCGAGCCGTCGACGGAAATGACTTTCGCGGTGAGCAGGGTGCGGCGGCTGGTCTTGTAGCTGCCGGAGATCAGGGCGTCGGCGAAGAGCTCGATCTCGTCGTCCGTGCAACTGGTGAGGAAGCCGAGGGTGCCGATGTTGATGCCCGCGACGATCTTGTCGGTTGCACCGAGCTTGGCGACGGCATTGAGCATGGTGCCGTCCCCGCCCAGCACGGCGATCACGTCGCAGGCGGCGGCGAGAGCCGGGCCCTCGAGGCCGCCGGGGATGCCCATGAAGCCGGCGACTTCCTCATCGAGATACGTCGACATCCCGCGTGAAGCGAGGACCGCCACCAGGCGCTCGATGGTGGCGCGGGCCTCGGGCTTGCCGATATTGGCGATGATGCCGACGTTCATGACGGCCCTTCTAACGGGGGAACCGGAGAAGAGCAAGGAATGGCGAGGGGCCGGGGGGCTTCCGGGATGTTAACAGGAGGAAACGAAGGGAACGGAGGATTACCGGGGTCGGCCAATCCCATCCCTCTCCGTTTCCTCGGTTTTCTCCTGTTCCAAATTGGCTTTATCCCAGCCAGGCGAGGAACTCGCGGTTGCCATCGGTGCCGGTGATCGGGGAATCGATCAGGCCCTTCCACTCGCGGCCGAGTTCTTCGGTCACGAAAAGGCGGATCTTTTCGACGGCACGGTCGTGAAGCTCAGGGTCGCGGACGATGCCGCCCTTCCCGATGTCCTCCCGCTCCAGTTCGAACTGCGGCTTGATCAGGCAGACGATAGAGCCGCCTTCCTCCAGCACCTTGAAGGCGGCGGGGAGGATCTTGGTCAGGGAGATGAAGGAGAGGTCCATGACGATCAGGCGAACCTTCTCGCCGAGGGTCCCAACCTCCAGCCCGCGGGCATTGAACTGCTCCTTCACCACCACCCGCGGGTCGGTCCGCAGCTTGTAGGCGAGCTGGTTCGTCCCGACATCGATCGCGTGGACCTTGGCCGCCCCGTGCTGGAGCAGGCAGTCGGTGAAGCCTCCCGTCGAGGCGCCGATATCGAGGCAGGTCCAGCCCTCCGGGGAAATGCCGAAGGCGGCGAGCGCGCCCTCCATTTTCAAACCGCCGCGCCCGACGTATTTCGGTTTCTCCTTGATATCCAATGGCGCATCCTCGGGAAACTTGGTGCTCGGCTTGTCCACGAGGCGGTCGCCGCTGCGGACTTCCCCCGCCAGAATGAGGCGCTTGGCCTGCTCCCGGGACTCGCAGAGGCCGCGGGCGACCAGGAGGGCATCGGCTCGTTCTTTCTTCATCCGGCGGGAAGTAAGGGTTCACCAGCTCCCCCCGGGCAAGGCCCGAATCCGGTTAAATCCCTCGCTACTCGCTACTTGCTACCTGCTACTTCTTCCCCTTTCCTCCCGCGCGTGACCCGCCACCGCACCGACGACCTCCGCATCTCCGGCCTGAACCCCCTGATTTCGCCGGCGATCCTGAACTATTTCCTGCCGGTGAGCGAGGAAGCCTCCGAACTG
>CBFGPU010000687.1:0-2349 GCA_965650715.1 uncultured Haloferula sp.
CTCTCGCGAAGCACCTCGACGCGGAACTTCCGGCCGACGCTCCGGCTACTACACCTACCGTAGCATCCCCCGTTGCCGCACCCGCTCCCGTCCCTGCCCCGCTCACCGGCGGCACCGCCATCGAGCAATTGATGGCGAACCAGATCCAGCTCATGCAGGCGCTGCTGGAAACCCAGCGCGGCGCCGCACCCCCACCGGTGACCGCCCCGGCAAGCAATGGCCTCGAAACCGTCAAGTGGCCCGCCAATCACACGCGGAATGTCTCCAACAACACCCGCTTCGGCCCCTACAAGCCCATCGACAAGGGTGAGAATGGCGGCCTGACCCCGGTGCAGCAGAAGGCGCTCGACGAACTGATCTCCCGCTACGTCCGCAAGACCGCGTCTTCCAAGGCGTACACCGCCGAGCACCGCAGCCACTACGCTGACCCGCGAGCCGTCTCGGGCTTCAAGTCGCTGTGGAAGGAGATGGTTTACCCGATCGTCTCCGCCCGCTCGAAGGGCGCGAAGATCTGGGACCTCGACGGCAACGAGTACGTCGATATCACCATGGGCTTCGGCACCTACTTCTTCGGCCACTCCCCGGACTGGCTGATCGAGGCGGTCGAGAAGCAGCTCAAGACCGGGATCGAGATCGGGCCACAGTCGCCGATCGCGGGCAAGCTTGCGAAAGCGATCTGCGAGCTGACGAACATGGAGCGTGCGACGTTCTGCAACACCGGCTCGGAAGCGGTGATGGCCGCCATGCGTCTCTCGCGCACGATCACCGGCCGCACCCGCATCGCCTACTTCACCGGCGATTACCACGGCATGTTCGAGGAAGTCCTCGTCCGCGGTGCCTGGGTGGATGGCGTTTACAAGGCCCAACCAATCGCGCCCGGCATCCCGCAGTCACTGGTCGAAAACATGCTCGTTCTCGACTACGCCGATCCAGCCTCGCTCGAGATCCTCAAGGCTCACGCCCACGAGTTGGCCGCGGTGATGGTCGAGCCGGTGCAGAGCCGCGCTCCCGGGCTGCAGCCGCGCGAGTTCATGCAGGAGGTCCGCGCCATCACGAAAGCTTCCGGTACCGCGCTGATCTTCGATGAAGTCGTCACCGGCTTCCGCTGCCACCCCGGCGGGGCGCAGGCTTACTTCGGCGTCGAGGCCGATCTCGCCACCTACGGCAAGGTCATCGGCGGCGGCATGCCGATTGGCGTGCTGGCCGGCAAGCGCGAGTACATGGATGCGCTCGATGGCGGTGCCTGGAACTACGGCGACGATAGTTTCCCGGAAGTCGGAGTGACCTTCTTCGCCGGCACATTCGTCCGTCATCCGCTGGCACTTGCCGCGGCATGGCGCGTCGTCGAGCACCTCAAGGGCCAGGGCCCGCGCCTCCAGATCGAAGTGACCGAGCGTGTCGAGCGCCTCTGCCGCACGCTCAACGATCATTTTGCGACCATCGGCGTGCCGATCCGCCTGCCTCACTTCAGCGCCTACGCCGTCATCGAGCACGCGCCGGATCTCAAGTATGCCAGCCTGCTCTGGTACTTCCTGCGCGAGCGCGGCGTGCATGTCTGGGAAGGCCGCCCGCTCTATTTCACCACCGCCCACACCGACGAAGACCTCGACCGCGTCGTCCGCGGATTCACCGAGGCGGTGGCGGACATGCAGGCCGCGGGCTTCCTGCCCGCTTCTACCATGGTTTCGGATGCCCCGGGCATCTTCCCGCGCCGCGATGTCTCGCCGACCACGGAAGCGCAGCGTGAGATCTTCCACTCGCTGATGATGGGCGACGAGGCGAACTGCTCCTACAACGAGTCGAACGTGATCCGCTTCGAAGGCCCGCTCGACGCCGCCGCGCTGCGTGCCGCCTTGCTCGACCTCGTGATCCGTCACCCGGCCCTGCGCAGCACCTTCAGCGCGGACGGCCAGCAGCAGATCTTCCACACCGCGCCCCGCGAACTCGAGATCGCCGAGCACGACTTCTCCGCCCTGACTCCGGACGCCCGCGAGATCCATTGGTCGCAGGCCCGCGAAGACGAAGCACGGACGCCCTTCCACCTGACGGAAGGCCCGCTACTCCGGCTTCAACTCGCCCGCCTCTCCGCGGACACGCACGAGCTTCTCTTCACCGCGCATCACCTCGTCTGCGACGGCTGGTCCTTCGGCATGATCCTGATGGAGCTCGCGCAGGCCTACAACGCCCGCAAGGCCGACCGCCTGCCGATGCTGCCACCGGCGATGTCCTTCGCCGATTATGCCCGGCTCGAAATCTCCACGAAGGACTCCGCCGAGCGTGCCGCCGCGGAAAGCTTCTGGGTGGCGAGGTTCGCCAACGGTGCGCCGGTCCTGGAACTCCCCACCGACC
>CBFGPU010000688.1:0-2341 GCA_965650715.1 uncultured Haloferula sp.
ATCGTCAGGGAAGCCACCGCGAAGGATCCCTCGCCCGAAGCTCACCTCGCGCATCTCACGCGGAGATACCTGGCGTGATTTGTGGGGGTGAAATCTGCGATCCATTCACGCGAATTTCACGAATCCCGTGAAGATTCCGCCTCTTCCTGAGCGTTAGACATATCGTACCTACGGGTACGATCATGTCACCGGCTCAATCTCCCGCACGGGATTCCCCGAACCGCCTGCAAGCGCTGGTATTCCTCCTGAAGACCCGGGTGCTTCAAGCCCGCCGCGGCTTGTCCGAGCTGTCATCCCGGCCACCGCTCCATCGCCCGTCCTCGGCACTTGCGGACGCACCGCTGCTGGCGGTGAAGCGCGGCCCGCTCTGGCGCGACATCGCTCCCGCCGAGTTCCCGCTCACCGCCGGCAAGGTCGAGAACCTCCGCCGCGCCGTGAAGGCGTTCCATGGCATCGAGATCCCCGCCGGGTCGGTGTTCAGCTTCTGGCGCCAGCTCGGCCGGACCACCCGCCTCAGGGGCTTTACCGACGGTCGCGAACTCCGCGAAGGATGCCTCGTTCCCGCGATCGGCGGCGGGCTCTGCCAGCTCAGCGGGCTTCTCTACCAAGCGGCGCTCGAAGCCGGCCTCGAAATCGTCGAACGCCACGCCCACTCCCGCATCCTCCCCGGCTCGGCAGCGGAGCAGGATCTCGACGCCACCGTCTTCTGGAACTACGTCGACCTCCGCTTCAAAAGCGATACCCCTTGGCGCATCGAAGCCGAATTGACCGCGGCGGAACTCGTCATCCGCATCCGCTCGACCGCCACCGCGAAAGCAGTCGTTCCACCGCCCGCTCCCGCGCAACCTCGTCCTACATCTTCCGGCGACTGCCTGACCTGCGGCATGCTGGAATGCTTCCGTCACCCAGCCGCCACTTCCGCTCACGCCCCGGCCATGGGACACTCCGCCTTCCTGTTAGACGGCGTGTGGCCGGAGTTCGATTGCTGGTGCCGCAACCACTCGCGCCCGGGCGACCGCTGGCTCACCCCGCTCGACGGGTGCCGCTGGAACAAGCCGAACTACCGCTGGTCGCCGCCACAAGGTGCCGCCACCCGTCACGCCACGCTCACGACGCTCCTGCGATCCCTCCGCCAGCGCCGTCTTCCCGCACAAGGCGCCCTGCGCCAGAAGGCCCTCCTTGAAGGGGAAGCCGCACTGGCCCGGCGTTATGCCGCGATGCTCGACCCGCAGTGCCGCCACATCGTGGTCTCGCAAAACCTTCTCCCGCACCTCTGGAGGACCGGCGAGCTCGGCGGACGCAGCTTCGATGTCCTCGTCAACCGCTGGCCGATGGACGAACTCCAGCGCCGCCTCGATCTCGCCAAGCAAGCTCATCCCGAATCCACCACCCTCGGAGATTTCCGCGCCGATACCGAACTTCTCCGCGCTGAAAAGGAAGCCTTCGCCGCAGCCGCCCGTCTCGTCACCCCGCACCGCGCCATCGCGCGCCATTTCGGTGCACGCGCCTGGCTGGTCGATTGGGAAATGCCCGAACCCCTCACTCGCATTTCCGCTGCCGTCCCCTTCATCTTCTTCCCTGCCTCGAAGCTCGGTCGCAAGGGCGCTTTCGAGCTGGCCGCCGTCTGCCGCGAGGGCATCCCCGCGGCGCTGAAGATCCTCGGTAGAGCCGGCGAGGGTCCCGCCGACCCCTTCGGGGACCTCGCCTTCTCGCCGGCCACCATCGCGGATCTCGCCTCCGCCAGCGTGGTGGTCCTGCCCGCATGGATCGAGCACCAGCCCCGCCTCGCGCTGCTTGCGTTGGCCAGCGGCATCCCCGTCGTGGCCACGGATGCCTGTGGCCTGCCGGAACACCCTCTCCTCCATCTTTTGTCCTCGCCGGATCCCGCGGCCTTGCGGACGGTGCTCAAGGCGGTCCTGCAACCCGCCGAAACCCCATGCGCCGCCTGCTGATCCTGCTGCCGCTGGCTGTTTCGCCTTGCACGGGGGAACCGGATGAGGCGCAGGATCCCTTCGTGGTGGAAACCTGTGACTCAACCCTCCCCGGTCCCGAACGCGCGAAGGCGGCAGCCGCCCGCGTCCGCCCCGAACTGGATCGGACCCTGAAGGAAAAGGGCCTCCGCTTCGGCGATCCCGTCTTCCTCCGCGCCTTCAAGGAAGAGAAGCAACTCGAACTCTGGATTCGGCACCGCGATACCGGGAAATACGAACTCTTCCGTACTTGGGAAATCGCGCGCCAGTCCGGCACCCTCGGCCCCAAACTCGCCGAGGGCGACCTTCAGGTGCCGGAAGGCTTCTACTTCGTGCCGCCCGAGGGGATGAAGCCCGACAGCACCTTCCAC
>CBFGPU010000689.1:0-2330 GCA_965650715.1 uncultured Haloferula sp.
ACCGCAAGACCGCGTCCTGGAAGTCGGCACGGGCTCGGGTTACCAAGCGGCGGTCCTCGCCGGTCTGGTGAAAGAGGTCTATACGATCGAAATCGTGGAAGCGCTTGGCAAGCAAGCTGCGGAAACCTTGACGCGACTCGACTACAAGACCGTGAAAACGCGCATTGGCGATGGCTACCGCGGCTGGCCGGAGGCGGCACCCTTCGATGCGATCATCGTCACTTGCGCTCCGGACGACATTCCCGCCCCGCTCGTCGAGCAATTGGCCGAGGGAGGGCGCATGATCATTCCGGTCGGTCCGCAAGGCGAGCCGCAGAACCTCATCCTGCTGAAGAAGACGGGGGGCAAGATCGAGCAGCAGAAGAGCCTGCCCGTCGTTTTCGTGCCGATGACCGGCGAGGCGGACGATTGAAACCTACCTGTTAGCCGGCTGCTTCCTTCGCGATCTTGTCCAGAATACCGTTCACGAAGCGGCCGGAATCCGTCGTCCCGAAACGTTTGGCCAGTTCGATGGCTTCGTCGATTGCCACCGGTGCGGGAACCTCCGGCGAATGGAGGATTTCCCATGTGGCCAAGCGTAGGATCGCGCGGTCCACGGGATCGATGCGTTCGGGAACGAAGTTCTCGACCACGGCTGCGAGACGCTCGTCGATACCTTCCTTTTCCCGCTGCACGGCATCCGCGAGCGAATCGGTTTCACTGCGCAGGGTAGCGAGCGATTCCTTGGATTCGCGGAGTTTGGCGAGATCGACCTGATCGGGGAATTTCTCGGGTTCCTCGACCATGCGGACACGCTCGGAGATCCGGGCCAGGCGGCGGATGCTGCCGGCGACGGGTTCCATCTGCGCGCGCAAGCCGGGGATGTCTTCGAGCGCCTGGAGGAAGCGCTTGCGGGCTGCTTCGAGGTCGCGGTCGGTACGGAAAAGCCGGGCCAGCGCGGGCTCGAAGCGCTCGCTGAAGGAGTCGTCGTCGCGCGGGATGCGGGAGAGTTCGATCATTCCCGCGCTCCACTTGTTCTCCAGATCGGCGACCTGCTGGAGCGCCATGGCGGTGCGCTCGAGGTCGGGGCGGGCCTTGAGGGTGGCCATGGCCACGGGCAGGCGGCCCTGAAACTCGGTGAGGCGCGCTTCGCGGCCGAGGCTCAGGTGGTGGAGGGTCTTCCACGTGGCTTGGAGCAGGGCACGGCGGTCGGATTCCGTGATGAATTGCCAGAACGGCTCACGGAGCGATGCGGGGTCGGCCCCGCCTTCGAGGTCGGCGCAGTAGAGGAACTGGACGACGGCCTCGCGGATCTGGCGGCGGCTAGGCATTGCGGGAAATAACGCGGGGCATCGACCGCTCGATCTCGTGGAAGATATCGACCATGGAGGCGGCGATGCGGGCGGCCTCGCGGCCGCGGTTCAGGTTTGAACCGATACACCTTGCATACGCTTGTTTCTCGTCTTCGACGAGGAGGACTTCGTGGATGAGGGGAACCTTGTATTTGATGGAAAGTTCTTGTAGAGAATGGGTTACGGAGCTTCCGATCATGTCTGCGTGGGCCGTGGCACCTTTTACGATGACACCCAGGGCGATGACGCAGGCGGGCAGGTGCTCGCCGCGGTCGAGGATGTTCGCGATGGTGACCGGGATCTCGAAGGCACCGGGGACGCGGATGATGTCCACCCGGGTTTGGGGCATCAGCTCGCTGAGTTCGGATACGGTATTCTCCACCAAGGCGTCGGCGAACTGCTCGTTGCACTTCGACGCGACGATGCAAACGCGGACGCGGGGTCCGATGATGCGTGGTTTGGGCGGTAGCGCCGAGGACATGGGCGGGGTATGCAGGCAGGTTACGGAAAAGTCAACGGGGGGTGAGGATCAAAGTCCAAACTCGAATCCCTAAATTCCGGGGACGCCCTCCGGCTCCTGCCCCTTTTCGGCCTCATTCGACGTTTTGGACCTGCTCGCGGATCTTTTCGAGTTCGGTTTTGGCTTCGACGACATGCTGGGCGATGGCGGCGTCGCTCGCCTTGGAGCCGATGGTGTTGAATTCGCGGTGGATTTCCTGGCAGAGGAAGTCGAGGGGGCGTCCCGCGGGTTCCTTGCCGGTCATGTATTCGCGGAAGCGACGGAAGTGAGCGTCGAGGCGGGTGGTTTCCTCCGAGATGTCACAGCGGTCGGCGAAGACCACGAGCTCGCGGAGGACGCGCTCGTCTTGGAGCTCAAGTTCGAGCCCGGCATCGCGCAAGCGTTTGAGGAGCTGTTCCTTGTAGCGCTCCGGGCGGCCGGGGGCGAGGAGGGCGATGGCAGCGGCGGTCTTTTCGAGAAGGACGAGGCGCGTGAAGAGG
>CBFGPU010000690.1:0-2327 GCA_965650715.1 uncultured Haloferula sp.
GGGGGCCTCATGGCGGGAGGCCCCTTGAAGAAGGCAATTTCTCTAACCGGGTGAAATCGCCCTGGCGAGCAGTCCTCGCTCACTTCTTCTTCCCACCCCGCGCGCCGCCCGGCGGACCGTCCCGCTTCTCCCACTCCCGCCGGTCCCTCGACCTCACCGAGAACACGACCGGCACCCCCGCCACCGGGTTGAACTCCCTCAAACGATTTGCCAGGTACTGCTCGTAACTCTTTGGCATCAAACTCTTGTCGTTCACGAAGAGCACGAAGGTCGGCACCGGGATGGTGCTGTATTTCTCATCCACCGCGGCAGTGCCGTAGTAGAGCTTCAGCCGCTTGGCCGAACGCTTGTCGGTCGGCGGCGGATTGAGCTGGAAGGCCTCTTGCAGCATCCGGTTGAGCTTTCCGGTGCTGGGCACGTTCTTCGCGCCCTTGCGGATCTTCAGCACTTCCTTGAGCACTTGGTCCACCGCCTGGCCGCTCTTTGCGGAGACCGCGACGAAGGGCGCGTAGGAAAGAAAGAACAGCTCGCGCTTCACATGCTCCGTAGCTTCCTCCATCCGCGCCTTCTTCGGCGCGTCGGGGTGATAGAGGTCGAACTTGTTCAGCACGATCAGGCAGGGCTTGTTCTCCTCGAGCACCATCTGCGCGATCTTGCGATCCTGCGCGCTGATCCCCGCGGCGAGGTCCACCACCAGGATGCAAAGATCGGCGCGACGCACCGCCCGCTCCGAACGCATCGCGGAGAAAACTTCCACCGAGGTATCCCGCTTCGAGCGCGGCCGCAGTCCCGCCGTATCGATCAGCGTGAACTTCTCGCCCGCGAATTCGCAGGGCAGGTCGATCGCATCCCGGGTGGTGCCGGCGATGTCCGAAACGATGGTCCGCTGGTCGTTCAGGATCGCATTCGCCAGCGAGGACTTGCCCGCGTTCGGCTTGCCGACGATCGCCAGCTTGATCCCGGCCTCTTCGGCTTCGGCCACGAGTTGCTCGATCTCGCCGACCAGCGGCTTGAGGAACTCGTCGATCTTCTCGGTCAGGAATTGCATCCCCTTGCCGTGCTCGGCAGAGACCCGCACCGCCTCGCCGAAACCGAGTCTCGCGAATTCGTCGGCATTCTTGGTGTGCTTGTCCTCGTCGACCTTGTTCACCACCAGCATCACCGGCGGCTTCGCCTTGCGCAGCTTCGCGCCCAGATCCTGATCGACCGGCGTCAGGCCCGTTTGGGCATCCACCACGAAGAGAATCAGATCGGCGGTCTGCATCGCAATATCCGCCTCGATGGTCACCGCTTCGGCGAAGCCGTCTTCCAGCGTGCCGCCGATACCGCCGGTATCGATCAGCGTGCACGGGATCGTCGTGGCCAGACACGGCGCGGAGATCCGGTCCCGGGTCACGCCCGGTTGGTCGTGGACGATCGCGATCTTCCGCTTGGCGAGGCGGTTGAAGAGCGCGGACTTCCCGACGTTCGGGCGACCAACGATGGCAACGGTAGGCATGCGACAGGGCCTTAAGGCAGTAAATCACGCGCGGCAAGGGCATTGCACTCCCGCTCCCTCAGCCCGCTGCCGGTTCTCTTCCATCCGGCATTCTCCCTACGGGTGGGCGAGGGGAGTCCTCCGGAGCTGCCGGGAGGCTTCCAGATAGTAATGGAAGGCCGACCACAACGTGAAAACCGCCGCCACCAGACAAGGATACACCGGCGGCAGATGCCCGATTTTCAGCATCACCCAGCCGATCGCGAACATCTGCGTGACTGTACAGACCTTGCCCGTCCAGTGCGGCGCATAGCGGACTTCCCGCGCCGAACGCTTCACCAGGATGATCCCGATCACGATCAGCGTGTCCCGCAGGATCACCAGCCCGGCGAACCACGGCGGGATCCGCCAGTCGTCGGTGCCCCAGGGAAAGGCGCTCAGGAACACGATCGCGGTGATCAGCAGGAATTTGTCCGCCAGTGGATCGATGAAGGCCCCGAACTTCGACTTCTGGTTGAAGCGCCGTGCGATGAAGCCGTCCACGCCGTCCGTGGCCGCCGCGAATACAAACAGCCCCAGCGCCGTCCAGCGCAGCGCCTCGTCGGGCCTCCCCGCCGCCACGCTCATCCCATAGCGCGCCACATAGACCGCGAAGACCGGCACCAGGAAGATGCGGCCCAGCGTGATCTTGCTCGCAAGGGTCATCCGAGTGATTAAAGCATGGATTCGTGTTCCGGGCGACGGATTTCAACTTCACGAATCGTGTGAAAACGAGAGAATTTATGCCGGGATTCGTATTGCCCAATCCATGCTTTTCCGAGTCCTTGGTCTCTTCTTCCTTGTCGCTCTC
>CBFGPU010000691.1:0-2321 GCA_965650715.1 uncultured Haloferula sp.
AACCGGCTTCGCCGGAGTGCGCTATCACGCCCCGCTCAACAAGCCGGACTACTTCGACGAACTGGCGGTCTTCCAGGGCGCGAGCTACTGGCGGGCACTCGGCAAGGACCAGCGCTACGGCATCTCGGCCCGCGGGATCGCGGTCGATACGGGGATCGACGGCAAGGAGGAGTTCCCCGCCTTCCGGGAATTCTGGCTGCGCAAGCCGACTCCCGATGACAAGGCGGCGATGCTTTTCGCGCTGCTGGACGGCCCGTCCTACACCGGTGCCTACGGCTTCTTCATCCAGCCCGGCGAGGACACCGTGATGACGGTGCGCGTGGTCCTCTACGCCCGCCGCGCGGTGACCCGGCTCGGCCTGGCCCCCATGTCGAGCATGTTCTGGTTCGGCGAGAACTCGCGCCGCCGCTTCGATGATTTCCGCCCCGAGGTCCACGATTCCGACGGGCTTGCGATCAAGATGAGCAGCGGCGAGCGGATCTGGCGCCCGATCACCAATGATACCGGGCGCCTGGAACTCAGCTTCTTCTCGATGGACAAGTGCGAAGGCTTCGGCCTGCTGCAGCGGGACCGCCGCTTCGCCGCCTACGAGGACGCGGAAGCTTCCTACGAAAAACGCCCCTCCCTGTGGATCGAACCGACCAGCGACTGGGGCTCCGGCCGGGTGATGCTGATGGAGATCCCGACGCACAACGAGATTTCCGACAACACCGTGGCCCTGTGGGAGCCCGCCCACACGCCCCAGCCGGGCGAGCGCATCGAATTCTCCTACAAGCAGCACTGGACCATGGAAGAGGACCCGTCCCAAGCCGGTGGGAGAGTGGTCGCGACCCGCACCGGCCTGCACGATTGGCAGCCGGAGCAGCGCACGATCGTGGTCGAGTTCGCCGGCGGTCCGCTGGAGAAGTGGGAAGGCGAGCCTCCACAGGCGGTGGTGACCGCGGTGGGCGAGGCCGGAGCCAAGATCAAGATCCAAGGTGTGGCGGTGCAACCGCTCCCGGAGGGGCGCTGGCGCGCCGCCTTCCAGATCACCCCTGCCGCCGAGGGCGGCAAGCTGGCCGATGTCGGCCCGCAGGAGTTGCGCTGCAGCCTGAAGAAGGGCGAGGATTTCCTGACCGAAACATGGGCCTACCGCATCATCCCTTAGAAACGCTGCGGCCGCTGAGCGAAACCGAGCTCTCCGAGTGGGAGGAGGCCTACGCGGCGGTGGAGGCCTATCTTCAGGCCCTGCGCTTGCGCAACCGCCTGCTGGTCGCGGAACTGGTGCGTGCCATCCTCTGGCGAGCATCCGCGCGCGGCGCGAGGGAGCCCGGCGTACCGGCCCGCGTGCTGGCGATGGAAGAAACCCTGACCGAGATCGCCCGCTGGACCCAGGAGGTGCTGGACGAGCCGCTGGAGAACATGCGTCTCGCGGCGCGCGGCCGCCTCGCGCTGCTGCTGGCGGACATGCCGGGGAAATGGCAGGGGGTCTTCCTGACCCCGCCGCCCTGGCCGCCGGCCTTCACCGAGTCGATGCAGAAGTCCTACCTCGCGGCGGGTCCGCGCTTCGCCACCCTGACCATGGTGCCGAAGCCGCTTGAGCTGAATGTCATCGGCACCGGTGCGGCGCAGTGGTGGGAAACGATGGATCGCCGTCCGATCGTGCGGAAGATGTTCGCGATGTTCCTGCTGGCCCTGATCGGCGCGATGGTCTGGTTCATATTTTTCGCATGATGGACGAGCACGCACCAGAAGGCCGCAAGGAGGTGCGGCCCCATTTCAGCCCCGTGCGCGCGTGGTTCCGGAGGCTCGTGTTCTTCGGCAGCGTGGTCGTGGTCAACCTGGCGGCGACCTATTGGCTGTACGATCTCTTCACGCGCATGGGCATGCACCGTGCCCACGTGCTGCTGCTCGGGGTGTTCTTTATCCCCAACGGACTGCTCGTGCTCGGTTCCTTCCATGCCCTCTTCGGCGCTTGGGATATCCTGTGGGGCAGGAAGCGCGCGGCGAGGATCACGAAGCTGGCCGAGCAAGCCGGGGACGCCCCCCTCGCCCATCGCTACGCGGTGGTGATGCCGGTTTACAACGAGGATTGCGTGCGTTTCTGCGCGCGGATCGAGGCGATCTACCGCTCCATCGAGGCGACGGGACACATCAAGTCCTTCGATTTCTTCATTCTCAGCGACACCCGCGATCTCGACCTGTGGGTGCTGGAGGAAACCGCCTGGACCAACCTCTGCCGCAAGCTCGGGGGCTTCGGCCGCATCTACTACCGGCGCCGTAAAATCAACTCGAACCGCAAGGCGGGCAACATCGGCGACTTCGTCCGGACCTGGGGGGGA
>CBFGPU010000692.1:0-2315 GCA_965650715.1 uncultured Haloferula sp.
GGGAGCGAAGGGATCCATGGTGGTACTCAGGAACAGGATCGCATCGAACTGGTCGATCGTCTTCGGTTCAAAGTTCTCGAGGTCGTCGCTGATCACCGCCTCGAAAGCCCCGGTCTTCTTGCCAAGTTCGGTGAAGGCGAGCTTGCCGGTCGCGATCGACTCGTGGCGGAAGCCTGCGGTCTTCGAGAAAATCAAGACCTTCCGGGGTTTGGCAGGCTTGGCGAAGGCCTCGGCAGGAAGCGCGGCGGCGATCTTCTCCGCGGCACCGGACGGCGGCTGCTCGCGGTCACCCGCGGCAGAGACGAGGAAAAATGCCGCGGCGGCACCGGCAAGGGGAAGACAGAGGCTGGGTTTCATAGACTGGAAAATCAAGGCACCACGAATCTGACGAATCAAACGAATCCCTGTTCAATACTGGATCATCGGTTCCGACCTCTCAACTTCCAGGAGATTCATGGGATTCGTCCGATCCGTGGTTACGGCAATTCAAGCTCCCGGCTTGGTCCAAGCCGCGTTGTTTTTCGAGGAGGCCACCGCCGCCTCGATGAAGGCCATTCCCGCCACGCCGTCGTCCACGTTCGGGAAGTCGTAACCTTCGGGACGCGGATACTTCCCGGCGAGTTCGTCGCGGATCGCGTCGGAAGCAGCCAGGTAGACATTCGCGAAGGCCTCGATGAAGGCCTCCGGGTGTCCGAATGGCAAGCGGGTGAAAGCGGAAGCCTCCGGGCCATTGTAGGAATTCCCGCGGCGCCAGACCTCGCGTGGCTTGTCGAGGAACTTCACGACCAGCTCGTTCGGGTGCTCCTGGTGCCACTCGATGGAACCTTCGGTGCCGTAGACGCGGATATTGAGGTTGTTCTCGTCGCCGGTGGAAACCTGCGAGGCATAGATGATGCCCTTCACCCCGTTCTGATAGCGGACGAGGATGTTGCCGTCATCGTCGAGGTTGCGGCCGGGCACGAAGGTCGTCAGTTCCGCGGCCATTTCCTCGATCTCCAGACCGGTGATGTAGCGGGCGAGGTTCTCCGCATGCGAGCCGATGTCGCCCATGCAGTTCGAGACACCGGAAATGGACGGGTCCATGCGCCAATTCGCGATCTTGCTCGGGGACGATTCCTTGAAGGCGCTGGAGGCGTAACCCTGGGGGTATTCCGCCACGATCTTGAGCAGGCGGCCCAGCTTGCCGGACTTCACGATCGCACGGGCTTCCTTCACCATCGGGTAGCCGGTATAGTTGTGGGTCAGGGCGAAGACCTTGCCGGACTTCTTCACCAGTTCGGCAAACTCCTTCGCCTCCGCCAGCGACAGAGCCATCGGCTTGTCGCAGATGACGTTGATGCCTGCGGCGAGGAACGCCTTCGCCACCGGGACGTGGAGGTTGTTCCGGACGACGATGGAAACGAAATCGATGCGCTTGTCAGCGGGCAGCGCCGCCTCTTTCGCAGCCATCTCCTCGTAGGAGGTGTAAACCCGGGAAGGATCGAGGAAGAAGTCTTCACCGGACGCCTTGCTCTTCTCCGGATCGGAAGAGAAGCAACCGGCGACGAGCTCGATCTTGCCATCGAGATTGGCGGCCATGCGGTGCACGGCGCCGATGAAGGCACCCCGGCCACCGCCGACCATGCCCATTCGAAGTTTGCGATTCATAAGGGATATCAAGAAACACTCGGGTGAAGAACGGTATGAACCACCAAGACGCCAAGGACGCCAAGCTTCAAGACGGAAGACTGGGAAGGACTTGGATCCGATGATCTCCAGACTTGGCGAACTTGGCGTCTTGGCGGTTCAAAACCCTGCTTACACCGCCACCGGGGCCTTGGTCTCGGCGGATTTGTAGATCGCGTCGATGATCTTCATCAGCTTGAGCGCCTGGTCCGGCGTGTTGAAGGCCTCGGCCTTGCCTTCAATGGCGTGGATGAAGTTCGCGGCGGAAGCGCTGCGGCCCATGTCTTCGCAAGCTTCGGTGATGATGTTGCGGTTGACCGAACGCCCCCCTTCCTGAACGTAAAGTTCACAGGTATCGATTGCGGTCTCGTCGATGCCGTCGCGCCCGAAGAGACGCTCCACCTTGCCGCCCGCCCCCGTGCCTTGGAAGACCACGGAAACTTCCTCGCGCTTCACCATCTCCGCCCAGGAGACCTGCAGCGAGAGGACCTGACCGGTCTTGAAAGTGACGAACCCGTGGGCCGCCGCTTCGACATCGTTGGTGCCGTCGGCACGGTCGGGAATACCCCAAGGACCCTTGAAGCCCTTGTCGGTGATGTGGTCGTTGAAGGTCTGAGCGAGCACGTGTGCCGGCTCCGGGTAACCCATGA
>CBFGPU010000693.1:0-2310 GCA_965650715.1 uncultured Haloferula sp.
CCGGGGTGACGACGAGGATTCGTGGGCGACGAGGAGGGTTTTCGGACATGGCTTTTCCGGGTTTCCCGAGTTTCTACCCCTCATTTCTCAGCCAATGCAAGGATCGCCGAAACAAACTGCGTCTCCCAAGGGTTGGAGACGTCTTTCCGGGACTGCGTCTCCCCGGTCCCGGCCGCCTCGCGAAATGGCGGCCAGCCCCCCTCAAGCCACGTCTTGCCCTGTTAGATGCAGCGCCATCAACACCACGTCATCGTAAATCCCGTCCACCAGCCGCCCTCGCTTCTTCACTCCCTCTTCTTCGAACCCGGCCTTCCGATACAAGGCGATGGCCGGGAAGTTGGAGGAATAGACGGACAGCTCGATCTTCTCCAAACCCATCGCCCGCGCGCCCTCGATCGTCGCTTCCAGCAGGCGCTGACCGATGCCCTTCCCGCGATGCTCCTTTAGCACTCCCATGCCAAGTCCGCCGATATGAGCCCGGCCGCCATCTCCGGGAATCGCATCGCACCAGCCGACAATATTTCCCCCTTTGTCCGCCACGAACTGCGGAAGCCCGTTTTTCACGTTTCCCGTAACGAACGCCGTCGTCTTCTCCAGAGGCGGACCCTCCAGGGTGGCGAGAAAGCGCCGTTCCCGGCAAACCGCGTCGACCGCGGCGTGAAATGCGGCTGCGTCGCTCTCCCGGATAGGACGGATCTCGATCATCTACTTCTCCTGATCCCAAAAACTTCCCTGTTTCGCCAGCGAATCCTTGAATGATTTCAACACTGCCAAGCCCTCCTCCACTTTCTCCTTCTTCTCTTCTGCCCGATCAATCCGCTCGGACCAATCCTGCTCCACCTGAAAGAGTAATGGCTTCTCCGGGCTCGCCGAAAACCCATGGTTGTCCCGCGTCTGCGAGGTGATCCGCGTGTGGATCTTCCACGGACCGAAGCGCGCCGCGTTCACTTGCTTGCTGTCCGCATAAATGAACCGGAAGTCCTTCACTGTCCCCTGCATTCCCGGACTGCCCAACATCCCGCGGATGTCCCGTCCATCGATGACCCGGTCCTCCGGTGCCTTCCCGCCCGCCAGCGCCAGCACCGTCGGCAGGACGTCGAGGGAGGAAGCAGGCTCCGCCACAACCGTTTCCTCCGGGATCATGCCCGGCCAACACCACACGCCCACCACCCGCTGTCCGCCTTCCCAATTGGAGCCCTTCCCGTCTCTGAAAGGAAAAGCCGAACCCACCAGAAGTCGTGCCTCGCCGTACCGTGGATGCCTCGCCGTGTCCTGGAATTGAATCCAGGGCCCGTTGTCCGAAGTGAAGATCACCAGCGTGTTCTTCTCGATCCCCGCCTCCATCAGCGTTGCACGGATGCGCCCCAGGTGATGATCGATCTCTGCAATACAATCGCCGTACAAGCCGCGCGGCGACTTCCCTCGGAACTCCGCCGACGCGTGCACCGGCAAGTGCGGCATGTTCGGCGCGATGTAGAGGAAGAAGGGCCCATCCTTCTTCTCGCGGATGAACTCCACCGCCGCGTCCGCATAACGCTTCGTGAGGCCTTCCTGTAGCGCCTCATTCCGATCGATATCTGCTTCGACCACCTCGTAACCGGCCACCGGGTCACCCTTCGGCGAGGGGCCCTGCATCAGGTTCGAGCCTGTCTCGTAGTCGTTCGAGACATTCGTCCCCAGCCAGCGGTCGAAGCCGTGAGCCAATGGCAGCGCATCCGGGCTCATCCCGTTGGCCGCATTCGGCGTGCCCAGATGCCACTTGCCGAAGATCGCCGTGGCATAGCCCCGTGCCTTCAAGCCTTCGGCAAGCGTCGTTTCGCGGGGGTGAAGGTAGCGCTTTGTGTCCGGTCCGATCGCCCACGCCGGCAGCCCCGATCGGAGATGACTCCTCCCGGTCAGCAGACCGTAGCGCGAGGCCGTGCAGGCCGCCGCGGCCGAGTAAAACTGTGGGAAATTCGCCCCTTCCCGGACCATCCGCGTCAGGTTCGGCGTCGCGATCACCGGATTGCCCGTGTGCGCGAAGTCCCCGTAACCCGCGTCATCCAGCAGAATTACGATGACATTCGGCTTCTCCGCCGCCGGCCGTGCGGCACCCGGCAAGACCAGGAAGAGCAATGCAAGAATTGGGCGCATGAGCGAACTTTAGACGACAGCAAATGAGGAAATCTGTCAAACGGGCCGCAAAGTCACGATGAGATTGGGGATGTCGCAGGCTTGCCCGCGGCGGTTTCAAGCGCTTTGCTCCCCCGGCCTTGGAGGATGAGGAGAAAAAGCACAGCCGGTGGTGGCGGATCGGCGTCTTCGGCGATT
>CBFGPU010000694.1:0-2309 GCA_965650715.1 uncultured Haloferula sp.
GGGCTGGCCTCGGACGAAGGTTTCTTCAAGGTTCCCTCACTCCGGAACATCGAGCTGACGGCTCCCTATATGCACGACGGGCGCTTCGCGACACTGGAGCAAGTGGTCGAGTTCTACAACTCGGGAGTGGTGAACCATCCCAATCTCTCGCCGCAACTGAGGGTGCTCCCCGGACCCGGCGTGCCGCAACCGCCGCCGCCCCGGAGGCTGAATCTAACCGATGCGCAGAAGGCAGCGCTGGTGGCATTCCTCAAGACGCTGACGGACACCAGCGTGACCACTCATCCGAAATACTCGGACCCCTTTCGCTACGAGGCGCAATAGCTGCAAACGACGTGTGTGTGGAACAAAAGAGGCGCGGAGGGTATCCTCCGCGCCTTTTCCGCAAGCCGGGAAATCAACCGTAGGACGATTCCACCCGCTGGGCGACATCGCGATAGCCGTAGTCGACTTCGTAGATCTGCTTGAACGCGTCGAGGGCCCCGTCCTTGTCGCCCATCTGCTCGTGGATAAGACCCTTCTCGTAGAGGACTTCCTTCTTGGTATTGTCCATGCCGTGAAGGTCGGCGAGCGCGTCGGCGAGCTGCTTGGATGCCATGTCGAGCATCCCCTTGGCCTTGAAGGTCATGCCGAGCAGAAGCAGCACCTTGGACTGGATGTGCGGGTTCCGCTTGGCCTGCTGGAGGTGCGGGATCGCGCTGCTATAGTCGCCGGCGTTGAAATAGGCTTGGCCGAGTTCGTAGCGCGAGATCGGGTCGGTCGGGTTGATCTCGACGCGGCGCTTGGCTTCTTCCACCGCCTCGGCGATGCGGGCCGCCTTGCGCTCGGCAAGCATCGCCTGCACTTCAGGGTCATCGGGATTCGACTTTGCGCGTTCTTCCAGCGCTTTCATGTGCGCATCGGCCACCTTGTCCTTCATGTGGCCGGCTTTGGTCTGCAGGGCGACGTCGCCATTGCTCAAAGAGAAGCCCCAGGAATAGAACGTGAAAGCGTTCTCCCAGTCTTCGAGCTGCTCGAAAATCCCGGCGAGGTCCTTGACGACTGCAAGCTGGTTCGGATCCTCGTTGTAGCGCATGATGAGCCGGTCGCGGCGGTCTTCCAACTGATCCTTGGTCAGACCGGACTTGCTGGCCTCGTCGAGAGCGGCGGCCTCACCCTTGTTGCGCTGGAGGTCGGCCATCTTGGCCGTCTCGCTCCAGCCTCCCGATTTCATGGAAGCACGGGCGGTGCAGTCCTTCTCGCCCTTGATCGCCGCGGAATCGGTCGGGTGATGCTTGATGATGTCGCGATACACATCGGCGGCCTTCTGCGGCTCGTCGCGGGTCAGATAGTAGTCCGCGAGCTTGTGCATCAGCTTCGAGTGCTCGGGATGACCCTGACGGACCGTCTCCAGTGCGAAGGCCGCGCTATCGGGCAGCGCCATCGCATTGAACGCTTCGAACAGAAGGTCGTTCGCCTCCGGATTGAAGGGATCTTTCTCAAGCTCCGCTTCGATCATCGGGATCGCGGCGGCGGGATCCTTCTTAACCTGGCTGGCGACCTTCATCAGGCCCATCCCGCCGGTCTTGATGCCGAACACCGAGGCACCTTTCTTTGGCCCCCCTTGGACGATGCTCTCGCACTTGCGGAGGACCTTTCGTCCGTCGAGGAAGGCCGGAGCGTCCTTGAGGACGGGCTGGAGGAGCTTGACGGCGTAACCGTGATTGTTCGTCTGGACAGCGCTGAGGGCCTTGAGCCAGAGCGCCTTCACGTTCGGTGCGAGTTCCGCTTCGGTGATTTCGGGCATGGAGCGAAAGTGGATGGTTTTTTGTGAAAGAACCGGGGTTTGCGTAAACCGGCGGACCTAAGTGAAGCCCGATGCGCGGCCTTGGCAAGCCCCGGAATGAGAAGTGCCGCAGAATCGGCTTCTGCGACACTCTCTAGACTTGCGATGTAAATACCGGGGGACTCAGCGGTTCTTCACGAAGCCCTTTTTCGGGCGGCTGCTGGCCTTCCGCGGGGCCGGAGCCTCCTCAACCACGGTCGATTCGGTCACGACCGCATTCTTCCCCTTGGTCTCGACCACGGTTTCCTTGGTCGGCAGGACGCCGGGACCCTCGATGAAAGCGCGGTTTTCGTCGTCGATCTTGTAGCGGGCATCCATGTCCGCCTGAGCGTCATAGAGCGTCGAGTTGTCATTGACGATTTTCGGTTGGATGAAGATCAGCAGTTCCTCCCGATCCTTGCCATTCGTATTGGTGCCGAAAAGACCGCCGATCCAGGCGTACCAGGGCAGGCCCGCCGCCGCCTGCAGGTCGGGCTTGATGCGC
>CBFGPU010000695.1:0-2307 GCA_965650715.1 uncultured Haloferula sp.
GGTCGCGGTGTATCTGGGCTTGTGGACGGTCCTGCTGATTCTTCGCGAGGCGTGGCTGAGGAGGCGGGTGCGGGAGCCGCTCCATCACACCGGCTTGGGGGAGGCCTGATGGGATTGTTGGAATGAGACAACTTCTATGTCCCGGGGGGATGAAACCCATCGCGAAGATCGGGTTGATGACGCTTTGTCTGCCGTCGGCGCGTTCGTGAGAACGCGGAAGCGATTTCCCGTGTTCCCATCATCGCCCGTGCTTCCTCGGTGTCACCACCGCGCCTACGGCCCTCATGAAGCACGAGGGTGCTTCCGGTGTAGAAGGGCTGCGCCAGATGCGGGAACGATAGGGAGGGGCCACACTCTTGTCGCCGGGGTGGGCGCGAAGGCCGGGGACAAGAGTGTCCCCTCTCCTTATGGCTGTCGCCAATGGGCGGCGGAGAGGAAAGCTAATCGAGGGCGGAGACGTAAGCGGCTCTTCTGCGACCGCCGGTCCAGAGGTCGCCGAGGCCTTCGATGGGGCTGATGAGGCGGCTGGGTTGTTCCATGGCGCCGACCTTGACGGCACCGGTGGCGGCGGCTTCGGCGAGGTAGCGGAGGGCGTCGCAGGCGTGGCTGCTCCAGTCGTGGCGCGGCTCGTCCTTGTACATCTTACGACGGTTATCGTACTCAAGGTGGTAGGATTCGAGCGCGGCGATGCCGGTCTTGCAGCGCGATTCATCGAAGCACATCGAGGGGAGCATCGCGCGGAGGCGGTTGATGCCGGCGCGGCGGTCCTTCGCGACGGGGAGGGTGATGACATTGCGCAGGCCGGATTTCTCGAGTTCCTCGGCGTAGGTCAGGCCGCCCTTCTGCGTGGCGGCGCCATCGTGGGGGAGGATGTGGCCGGCGTAGGCCCAGCCGCGGGACATCATTTCGGCGACGCGGCGGCCGGTGGCCCAATCGGCACCGGTATCGCAGGCGAGCACGCGGATCTCGCGGCCTAGGAATTGGACCGACCAGACGGCGGTATTCACGGGTGCGCCGAGATCCCAGAAGGTCCACACGGGCAGGCCGCCATCGTGGGGCACCACTCCGATGCGGCCCTCGCGGCGGGCGGTTTCCATGAGCTGGGCGTAGATCGCGCCGGGGGTGGCGGCGGTGAAGTCGCAGTAGAATTCCTGGCGGACCATTTCCTCCGGCATGCCCATGCGGCGCTCGTCCTCGATCGCCTCCGGCGGGATCGCGCGGGTGTCATCGACGGTGAGGACCTGGCAGAACCAGTCGGGGTTCTGCTCCGCCATGCGGGCCAGGTCGTGGAACCAGTTCTTGCCGCGCGGGGTGCCGTTGAAGAGGGCCCAGCCGCCGTTCTCGGCGAGGATGGGGCGGACGTATTCCCAGCCGAGCGGGTTTTGCAGGGAGGTCTCGGAGAAGATGCAGCCGACGGGGTTCGTGCCGACGACATCGAGGCGGTCGGTGCCGATGATGCGGAAGATGGAGCCGTTCGCGGCCTCGAATTTCATCTCGGTCTGGCTGGCCTTGCGGATGAAGTCCTTCGGGAAGTGGTCGAGGAACTTCATGCCGGCGCCGTCCATGCCTTCCCAGAGGATCTTTCGGCCCATGGCGGCGGTGGGGAAGTAGTAGAAGTAGCTGCCGACGCGCTGGGCCATCTTGGCGGCCATGATGTTGACGAAGGTCTTGTCCTTGCCGGCGCGGCGGTGCCAGACGCAGACGCCGCGCTTCACGCCATCCCGCAGGAAGGCGGAGACGACGGGCTGCTGGTAGGGGCGGGGCTCAAACTTGTAGGGGAGCTCGACGGTGCGCGGCATGCCGGGAAGTGTGACATGCGGGGAAGTACGATGGAAGTCGTAGCGGGCTTGCCGACATGAAATGGGAAATTTCATTTCCCCAATCGTCCAATCACCAATATCCCAATCATCAATCGGAGGGCGGCTGCGCCGGGGAATGGGTGTTGGAGCAGGAGAGAGTAGCCGACCGCTCCGCTGTCGGGGAGGGAGAGGCAGTCTCCGACGGCCGTGGCGAGGGTGGGGAGGTGGCGTTGTCTTGCTTCGTCCGCGCCGGAGGCTTGCGGTTTCCTCTCCGACAGCGGAGCGGTCGGTTACTCTGCCTGGCGGGGAATGAGCGTGCGGCAGACAAAAGGGGGCGGGCGGTGGCGTTCAAGAGGGCATGAGGAACGCTCCCGGAACGCATTGAACCCGACCGCACCCGAGTGCCCGCGATGGTACCGCTCGAAGACCCTCCTGCTGGGTCTCTTCGGGCTTTCCTGCTTGTTCTGGCTGTGGGTGGATAGCGCGCAGATCGCGACGCGGTTGGTGG
>CBFGPU010000696.1:0-2302 GCA_965650715.1 uncultured Haloferula sp.
ACCCGAACCCTCCGTCGCCGCGATCGCTCCCACCGCGAACAGCAAGGAATCACCCGGCAGGAAGGGAGTCACGACCAGTCCCGTTTCGCAGAAGATGATGAGGAAGAGGAGCCCGTAAACCAAAGGCCCGTAAGCCTGGGTGAACTCCATCAGGTGCTCCTGGATGTGCAGGATGAAATCAATCGCTTCCTTCATCGTTCAATCGTTTTCCGGTCGGGGGTCGCGGTTCAGTAGCTCGTGGAGGGCGCGTGCCGCCGGCATGCCGCGGTAAAGGATGGCGTGCACCGCATCGATGATCGGGGTCCGGACTCCCGCGCGCTGTGCCGTCTCGTGGATCGAGAGCGTGTTGGGCACGCCTTCCGCCACCATGCCGAGCGAGGAAGTCGCCTCTTCCAAGGTTTTGCCTTGGCCGAGCGCCAGTCCCACGCGGTTGTTTCGCGAGTGCTTAGAGAAGCAGGTGGCGATCAAGTCGCCGACGCCGGAAAGTCCGGCAAACGTTTCGACACGTCCGCCCAGGCAGGTCCCGAGGCGGGTCATCTCCGCCAGCGCGCGCGTTACCAGAGCCGCGATAGCATTGTCGCCGAG
The DNA here is from genome assembly GCA_965650715.1 of uncultured Haloferula sp. Classification (GTDB taxonomy): domain Bacteria; phylum Verrucomicrobiota; class Verrucomicrobiia; order Verrucomicrobiales; family Akkermansiaceae; genus Haloferula. The sequence goes on from CBFGPU010000696.1 coordinate 586, forward strand.
CCCGAGCCCTGCCGCGATCCCTGCGGCGATGGCATACACGTTCTTGATTGCGCCGCCGTACTCAATCCCAGCGAGATCGTCGCTGGTGTAGCTGCGGAAATGGGGCGCGGTGAAGAGTTCCTGGAGCCGTTTGGCGAGCAGATCGTCTTCGGTGCCGATCACCGCGCAGGTGGCGAGACAGGCGGCGATCTCCTCGGCGTGGTTCGGTCCTGAAAGCACGGCCACGGGATTCGCGGGAAACTTCTCCCGCAGGATCTCGCTCATCCGTTCGCCGGTGTTGCGCTCGATGCCCTTCGCGCAGGAAAGCAACACGGTCTCCGCGGGCAGACCTGACTCCACAAGTCCGCCAGCCGTTTCCCGTGTTGCTGCCGTGGGCACGCAGAAGAGAACCAGCGGGTGCGCAACCGCGTCGATCAGCGCCGTGGTGGCGGTGATGTTCTCCGGCAGTTCGATCCCCGCGAGGTAGCGCGAGTTGTGCCGCGTGGCATTGATGCTCTCCGCCACCGCGGGATCGCGGCCGATCATTACCACGTGGTCGAGCTTGGAGGCCAGCAAGCGGGCAAGCGCCGTGCCGAAGGAACCGGTACCGAGGATGGCGGCGGAAGAAAACGGGCGATCAGGCATGTTGGAAAAACAAGGGGACGGGAGCTCAGGAAACGGCCTTCTTTTTCTTCGGTTGGAAGCGGCTCTCCGTTCCATCCATCAGGCGCCTGATGTTCGTGCGATGCTTCCAGATCGCCAAGGCGGCGATGATGACGGAGAAGACAAACAGGGGTTTGTTCCAGGTGCCGTCCTGGATCCGTCCATGGCTCCAGGAACCATAGAGTGTCACCAAGGGCAGGGCTGCCGCAGCGCCGATACTCGCCACGGAAACATACCGCGTGGTGAAGAACAGCAGCAGCCAGATGACGATCAACAGGAGGACCGCGAAGGGCATCAGGGCGAGGAGGACGCCTGCGGAGGTGGCAATGCCCTTGCCGCCCTTGAAGCCTACCCATGGGGAATAGTTGTGTCCGAGGATCGCGAAAAGGGCGGTCACGATGTGGACGATTTGCGCTGTCACGGCATTCGTCGCGGGCAGCTCGACCGACCAAGGTTCCAGGAACGCTGCCGGGATCTGCACCGGGCGGCCCGCGATCTGGACGAGATTGATCGCCGCCACCACGGGAATGAATCCCTTCAGTGCGTCGAGGATCAGACAGATGATCCCGTGCTTCTTGCCGACCACGCGCAAGACGTTCGTGGCACCGATGTTCCCGGAGCCGTGGAGACGGATATCGATCCCTTGTGTGCGGGCGATGAAGAGCCCGAAGGGAATGGAACCGAGCAGAAAAGCGAAGAGCGGGCAGAGCCAAAGCTGCATGTGCGCGCTTGAGTAGAGGAAACCCGGCCCGATGTCACCCCCGGAGACAATATCGTGGAGACACAAAGAACGCGCCTTCCCCGAGGGATGGCGCGCTTGGGGTGAAAAGCGGAGCGTTATTTGCCTGCGGCCTTGAGGGCGGCGTCCCACTTGTCGATATTCTCCTTTTGCGCGGCGAAGAGAGCGTCGGTGGAATCGAGGATTTCGATTTTCTCGATCTTGTCGCCTTTGCCGGCAGGATCGACCTTGCCTCCTTGTTCGCCGGTATTCATTTTTCCGAGGATCTTTTCGACCACGTCCTGGCCCTTGGTGACCTCGCCGAAGACCGAGTGCCGGTTATCGAGGAAAGGGGTG
>CBFGPU010000697.1:0-2301 GCA_965650715.1 uncultured Haloferula sp.
GACCACCACGAGCCGAGCCCGCGCGGCCGACCGGAGGTCAATGCCCTGGTGAATCCCAAGTGCGGCGGTGGCCCGACCTATCTCTGCGCCGCCGGCGTCTGCTTCAAGCTGGCCCACGCGATGATGAAGGAGCGGCCGGTCGAGTCCTTCGACCTCAAGGAGCTGCTCGAACTGGTCGCAGTTGCCACGATCGCGGACATCGTGCCGATGATCGGCGAGAACCGGATCATGGTCCGGCACGGTCTCAAGCGCCTGCCGATGACCCTGAACCCCGGCCTCCAGGCGCTGCAGGAGGTTTCCGGCATGAACGGCAAGCCGACCTCCATGGATGTCGGTTTCCGCATCGGACCGCGCCTGAATGCCGCCGGTCGCATGGACGTGCCGGAAGACGCGCTGGCGACCTTGCTCACGGACTGCAAGCGGCTGGCGCGGACGATGGCGGAGAAGCTGGACGATTATAACAAGCGCCGCCAGACCCACGAGAACCAGATCCGCCGCGAGGCGATGGAGATGCTCGCCCGTGGTTTCGACCCCGTCCGCGACCCGGTCATCGTGCTTGGTTCCCGCAGCTGGCACCCCGGGGTCGTGGGAATCGTTGCTTCCCGCCTGATGCGACAGTTTCACAAGCCGACCTTCGTGGTCGCGATCGACGACGGGGGCGTCGGCAAGGGCAGCGGACGGAGCATCGAGGGCGTCTCACTGGTCCAGGCGATCAATGCCTGCCGCGGCCACCTGCTCGCGGGCGGCGGCCACGACATGGCGGCGGGCCTCTCGATCGAGGAGGACCGGATGGATGCCTTCCGCAACGACTTCGCCGAGTTCGTGCTGAAGAACACCATCGCCGAGCAGCGCCAGCCGAAGCTGCGGGTGGATGCGGAGATCACCTTCGACCAGCTTTCTCTCGAATTCCTGGCGGACTACGAGTTGCTCCAGCCCTTCGGCAACGGCAACCCGCAGCCGATCTTCATGGCCCGGGGCGTGCATCTGAGCCGACCGCCGGTGCACATGAAGAACCAGCACCTGCGGCTCAACCTGCGGCAAGGCTATCACGAGCAGGATGCCGTCTTCTTCGGCGGCGGCGAACTGGCCCTGCCGGATCCGCCGTGGGACATCGCGTTCACGATCGACCGGAATTGCTTCCGCGGCCGGACCAGCCTGCAGATCATTTTGCAGGATGTGCGGGCTTCGCGGTAGGCCGGCCAAAGTCAAAGTATTGTCAAAGCCGCGACAGCTTGGTGAATCGTTGTTGCGATGGATGCCGTAGATCCTACCTAGTCATGGGATGGATAGATTCCGTCTCCGGGCCCCGAAACTTTTGCTGACACTCGCCTGGGCGCTCTTGGCCCCGGTACTGATGGGCGAGCCCGTGGTGCCGCCGCCGGCCCCCGTGTCGATCGGCAAGAAGGACGGCACCCGGATCAAGGGCGTTTACCTCAACTTCAATTACATCGAGCTCTCCGCGGCCTTCGCTTTGGACGACGGGGTCAGCACCTTCGAGGTGCCTTGTTCGGAGATGGACCCGGAGAGCTTGGCGATCATCGCCGGCAAGATGCCGCCGGTGGTCGGTTGGCTGGACGCCGGCAAGGGCCATGTCTGCGTGCGGGTGGTCGGTGCGCTTACACCCCAAGCCGAAACCGCGGCAAGCGAGGTGATCCGGCAAGCTGCCGAGACGGCAACCTCCGTGAAGGAGAAGATCGCGCTGTTCCAGCTCTTCGGGATGGTCTCGGAACTCCTCAAGGCGGAGCGGGGTTTCAATGAGGCGGTGGCGAATCACGAAATGCTCACCAAGCTTTTGGAGGAGAAGACGAAGGCGGCGGAGGCATGGTGTCGCAAGTACGGCACCAATCCGCTGACCGGCGAGGATCGCTCCAAGGCTTACATGGAATGGGCCATCGGAGATCTAACCAAAAGTGTGGCGGCTGGCCCGGTCACCATCCTCGGTAAAAAGAAAGACCTGATGATCCGTCTCGCGTCCTTCCGTGCCTACATCGGCTATTGCGAGATTTCGGGGCGACCCGTCTATGCCAAGGAACTCGGTGAGCTGGCACAGAAGATCCTGACCCGCTCGGCAGCCGCACGGGAGGTGGAGGGACCGGGATGCGCGTTGATGGGAATGATCGTTCCCCGTGTGGTCGATCACAGCCACCGCGGGAACAATGCGAAGCTTCTCAAGCAGATGTTCGCCAAGATGACTTTGACGTCCAATCCCGACAAGGCGCTCGAACTGCTGCTTCTGAAATCGACCTTGGTGGAGCGCGATGCCGTGAAGACGACGCTGCTCAATACGGTCTCGCGCAAGAT
>CBFGPU010000698.1:0-2298 GCA_965650715.1 uncultured Haloferula sp.
AGGACGAGTTCGATCCACTTGGAGATGCTTTTCGGGACGATGCCTTCGAGCGAGACACCCGGGATCATTGGCAGCATCGCGAGCAGAAGAACGGGCAAGGTCAGTGCCAGCCCGATCCAGAACTTCCGCGACAGGTCCCGGATTTCCCGGCGGGCGTGCTCGTCACCGGCGCTGGATGCGGCTACCGGCTCGAGCGGCATCCCGCACTTCGGGCAATCTCCGGGGTGGTCCTGCCGGACCTCCGGGTGCATGGGGCAGGTATAGACGGCGGGGGCGAAGAGGTCGGGAGGCACTTGCTCCAAGGGCATCCCGCACTTCGGACAGTCTCCGGGCTCATCCGAGACGACTTCCGGATGCATGGGACAGACGAACTGGCCCGGCTTTGCCCCGGATCCGGAATGGACCGGGGAAGCGTGGTGGTCGTGGTGTCCGCCGCAGCAGGAATGTCCGGAAGAGTCCGCTTTCATGAGTGTCAGTGGTTGAGTATCCAGGCGACGAGCAGTACTTGGGGGACCGTGATGAGCGGCAGCGCGAAGGCGGCTTTCCAGGACCTGGTGGTTTCGCGCAGGACCATGATCTCGGTGTAGTCGGTGGCGGCACCGGCCATGAGGAAGGTGAAGGCATTTCCCGGGGCGGCGGCGCGGGTGAGCAGGTCCGCGGCGATGGGGCTGGAGCCTTCCGAGCAGACCTCGATGACGGTGGTGGCGATCAAAGTGAGTGCCAGGCCGAGGAGGGTCGGGCCGAAGTACTGCGAGAATAGTTGTTCCGGGACGAAGGCGCGGATGGCGGCGGCGAGGACGACACCAAAGAAGATCCAGCGGAGGATCATGCGGGACTCGGAGAGCCCGGTGCGGCCGATGGCCTTGAGGTTGGCGGCATTCGGCTTCACTTTCGCGAGGGCTTCGCGAAAGGCCGGGCCGAAACGGAAGTCGGCGGGGAGTTCGCGGGCATTCGGGTTCGCGGGGAGGACGCCGCGACCCACGAGGCGGTCCGCGATCCAGCCGGTGATGATGCCGATCACCATGGAAGCCGCGATGAAGAGCAGCATCCACTTCCAGCCTATCAGGGCGGCGAGGATGAGGGTGAGCGAGAGCGAATTCCACGGGCTGGAGACCAGGAAGGCGAGCGTCTGGCCGAGCGAGGCACCCTTTCGATAGAGCTGCGCGCCGACCATGAGGATGCCGTGGTTGCAAAGGTCGAGCAGCGTGCCGGCGAAGGTGGCGCGGAGGATGCCGGTGAAGCTGCCGCCTTTTCCGAGCAGGCCGCTGACGAGATCCTGGGGCAGACGGCCGATGACACCGACGGCGACGATGCCGGCGAGGAGCCCCCACCAGGCTTTGCTCATGAATTCGTAGGTGCCGTGCGAGAAGGTGTGCCACCACTGCGGCCCGAGGCCGATGAAGTGGCCGGTGATGCCGGCGGCGACGAGGATGAGGGAGCCCCAGAGGATCCAATCGATTTTGCGGGAGGGGGTGCAGCAGGACGAGGCGGTGTCGCTTGCACCACCGCCGCAGCAGGAAGGCTTGTTTTCCGGCGCGGGGGCGCAGCAGGACGGGCGGGGTGCGGGGTCCGGGGTGTGGCACGAGCTCATGATGGATGGGAAAGGCGGGTGATGAGGTGGACCTGAAGGGTGGCTTCTGCGGGCCAGAGGCTCCGCGCCCGGTGGCTCAGGCGAGGCGGCGCTTGTAGAGGGTGATGAGCTCTTCCATCCGGCGGTCGAGTTGCTCGGGGTCTGTGGCGGCTTCGGTGACGCAGTGGCGGACGTGGTCTTCCAGGAGCTTCGCTTCCAAACCGCGGAGGGCGGAGTGGATGGCGGAGATGGTGTGGAGGATTTCCGGGCAATCGCGGTTTTCCGTGATCATCCGGCCGATGCCCTGGACCTGTCCGGCGATGCGGTTGACACGGCCGAGGAGCGGGGCGGTTTCATGGCAGGTGCGTTCCATTGATATACCCATAGGGGGTATATGTATCCAGCGCAAATGGAATTTTCACCGGGGCCAGAGTTTCCGGAACCACGCGTCCACCTCGGCGGGCGACTTGTGATATTCCATGAAGTTCCTGACGGCGGAGTAGTCGGCCCGGCTCATGATCTTCGGGAGCAGTTCGGCACGCCGGGATGAATCGAGCAAATGCTCGCAGAATCCGAACGCAGCGGCAGTGCGCACGTCGTCGCTGCCGTGGACGAGGCACCAGTCGCAGTATTGCCAGACGCGGCGGAGGAGATCGATGGAAGGTTGCTCCCCTTCACAGAGCTCTCCGAACTTCGAATCGAGTTCGACCCAAAGCATCATAGGGTTA
>CBFGPU010000699.1:0-2297 GCA_965650715.1 uncultured Haloferula sp.
CTCGCGCATCACCATCATGTCGCGGGTCTTCACCTGGCTGCCGGTGGTGCTCATGCCGCTGCTATTCGTGCAGATCTACGGTACCTCTCCCTCGCTCTCGCTGAGCACCTTTTCGATGATGGTGCGGCGGAGGAAAGAACACGCCGAGAAGTACGGCCTGCCCCACCGCGATGTCCGCTTCGGCTTCGACAATGTCTACCTCTGCGCCACGCTGCTCGCTTCCTGCCTTGGAACCCACGCGGATACCCTGTGGTTCTACCCAGGGTTGGTGATCCTCGTGTCTTGGGCGATCGTCGCGAAAGCGGGAAAGGGTTGGCGCGGTGCCGGCATGGCCACCGGCTTCGCGCTGCTGATGGCCGCTGTCACGGGTATCGGCGGGCAGAAGGGGCTCTCCTCGCTCTATCACTACCTCACCATGGGGCGTGGCGGGAGCGCAGGCAGCGGTACGCAGTTGGGCGAGAGAACCACTTCTTTTGGAAATCTAGGGACGATCAAGCAATCCCCCGAAATCTACTGGCGTGTTCTTCCCGAGAAGGGCCCCTTGCCCAAGCTGTTGCGCGTGGCCTCGTACAACCGCTGGGACTCGCCGACATGGCGGGCGATCCTGCCGGAGGGGGCGGGCAGCGAGAATGCAGATTTCATTTCGCCGAACTTCCAGGATGACCCTCTGAAACCCGGGGACGAGCGCGCGGGCTATCACCTCTGCCCCCCGGATCTCGAATCCCCGGAGGCAGCGATTGGTCCGGAGCTTCCCCGCTTCCGTCTTCGTGGAGAGGTTGAGACCTCCGGACAGTTCGGCGTCCTGCCCTTGCCTGCGAATACCGCCAGTCTTCAGGAGTTCCTTGCCGCGGAGTTCGAGCGGAATTCCTTCGGCACCTTCCGCATCGAGCCTTCCCAGCCGATCTGCGACGCCCGCGTCTTGTGGCACGACAGCTTCGCCACCGAGAAGCCGCCCTGGACTTCCATCATCAAGAAGCAGCAACGGCAGGTCGAGATCCGGCCCGATACGGAGGTGCCCGACCGGGAACTGCCGGTCATCCGCAGCATCGCGGAGGAACTGGGTCTCTACGGCGGGACCGTGGAGGAGAAGATCGCCAAGCTCTCCCGCTACTTCTCCAACAACTTCCGCTACACCCGCTACAACGCGATTCCCGACCAGCTCAATCGTTGGATGGACTGGGATCCCGACGTCCGCAAGTACGTCAAGGAGACGGACCGCCCCACCTATCTCGGCGTCTTCCTCGAACAGACCAAGGCGGGCCATTGCGAGTTCTTCGCCACCGCCGCCGCCCTGCTTCTCCGGGAGGCCGGGGTGCCCACCCGCTACGTCTCCGGTTTCGCCGTGGCCGAGCGGAACCCGAAAACCGGCGAGATGATCATCCGTGGGACCCACGCCCACGCCTGGTGCCGCGCGTGGGACGAGGCGAACCAGCGCTGGCTCGATGTGGATCTTACTCCCGCGGACTGGACCGGACTGGAAACCCAGCGGCCGGCGGCTTTCCAAGGCCTGCGGGACCGCCTCCAACTGCTGAAGGAAGACATGCTGGTGTGGCGCGACAAGCCCGGCCACATGCTCATTATCACGATCGCGATGATCGCTCCCATTGGCATCGGGCTGGCTTTCGTCGGCCGCGGTCTCTGGCGCTCGCGCAAGGTTCTGGAGACCGAGAGAAAATCGAAATTCCGGTCCAATGTGCCCGGGACGCCTCTCTCCCTGCTTGAGAAACCGGCGCGGAAGATCCTGGGTGAGCGGCCTGCCGGAAAGCCGCTCGGCACCTGGCTCATGCCCTTGGCCGGGCGACTGCAGAGGCCCGAATTGCTCTTGGAGGCGCTGAACCTCCATCACCGCCTGCGGTTCGATCCCGGCGAGCAAAACCCTACCCTCATGGCCGAGCTCCAAGCCTTGGTGGCGGAGATCCGGAGCCAGCTTGGCGCCGCACGGGCCCGATAAGCACCCCAGATGGGGAGGCGCTACAAAAATTGTTTTTTAGCCCTGAACCGGCATAAAATGGACATCTATTGCCGATTTGTCTGACAGGCAATAAAACTCAAATCTTGAAATAAAAAATGACAAAAGCCATCGTTGCGTTTGTCTGTAAACCATAGATCGCATTTCATTAAATGGATCACGATATTTAGTGATCAAAGGTGGAAGAGGTCGAGGGCTAGCGGACATAGACGCCAAAAATCCCCATGAGACCTCGAACTCCCGCCTCCTCACGGCATCGGAGCATCCCCGGGATGCTGCTTGCCACCCTCGCCACCCCGCTCCTGTTCTCAGCCGCGCGCGCTGATTA
>CBFGPU010000700.1:0-2291 GCA_965650715.1 uncultured Haloferula sp.
GACATTTCCCGGACCGACGATCGTGACTTTCACGGGCCTCATTCATCCGCATCGACAGCCTCCTGCAAGTCCCATCCCGCGGGAACAGCATCTTCCGAAATTGGAACTTGGAACTTGTGACTTGGAACTTCCACCCTCCCGCGTGGCTTCATTCGTCGTCTCCATCGCAGCCCTCCAGCGCAACTCGGCCATTCTCAAGGAAACCGCCGCCGCGGCGGGTTGCCGGATCGTGCTCGCCCTGAAGGGTTTCTCCTGTTGGAAAGCATTCCCCTATATCCGGGAGGATCTCGACGGCTGCTGCGCCTCGGGGCTATGGGAGGCCCTGCTCGCACGCGACTACTTCGGCAAGCACGTGGTCACCTACTCCCCGGCCTATCAGGAGGAGGACATCCGCCAGCTTTGCGAATTCACCCATCACCTCGATTTCAACTCGCTCTCGCAGTGGTTCCGCTTCCGGGAGATGGTGATGGCGCACCCCCGCTTCCAATCGGGCGAGCTCCACTGCGGCCTGCGGGTGAACCCCGAATGCTCCACCGGCCACACCCCGCTCTACGATCCCTGCGTGCCCGGCTCCCGCCTCGGCATCACGGCGGATCAGCTCGAAGGCGTCGATCTCGCCGGCCTCTCCGGCCTGCACTTCCACACCCTCTGCGAGCAGAACTCCGACGATCTCGAGAGGACCCTCGCCGCGGTGGACGAAAAGTTCGGCCATCTGCTGCGTTCGGAGCAATTCACCTACCTGAACATGGGCGGCGGCCACTGGATCACCAAGCCCTTCTACGACCGCGGGCGCCTGATCCGCCTGGTCCGCGAGACGCGGGAGAAATACGGCGTGGAAGTCTGGCTGGAGCCGGGCGAAGCAGGCGCGATCCATACCGGCGTGCTCCGCGCCGAGGTGTTGGACGTCTTCGAATCCGCCGGTCACAAACTCGCGATCCTAGACATCTCCGCCACCGCCCACATGCCGGATGTACTAGAGATGCCGTACCGCCCGGATGTCTTTCTGGTCGATCCCGCTCCCTCGGATTCGAAGCCTGCGGTTGTTTTCGAGGGCGAGTCCTACCACCCGGCCCTGGAAGACGGCGAGCATCTCTACCGCCTCGGCGGACCGACCTGCCTCGCCGGGGACGTCACCGGCGACTTCGCCTTCCCGCGCCCGCTCAAGGCGGGAGACACCCTCGTCTTCGACGACATGGCGCACTACACGATGGTGAAGACCACGACCTTCAACGGCGTCCCCCATCCTTCGATCGTCCTCCAGCACGAAGACGGAACGCTGGAAACGATCCGGGAGTTCGGGTATGAGGACTTCCGGGACAGGCTTTCCTGACAAAACCTCCGCCTTCATCCCATCATGTCGTTTGACTCCTCCTACCTGCTTTTCGTGGTGGTCCAAGTGATCTATGCGGTGCTCGGCATCTGGATCGCACTCATCGTTTTCCGGCAGCGGACCCCGGCGGCCTGGATGGTTCTGATCGCCTCGATCACTTCGCCTCTGCTAGTCTTGGCTTCGTGGATCGTGCCCCGTTTCGCCTCCCACACATTCTCGGAACTCTACATGAGTCTCAGCTTGGGCGCTGCCGTATCACACATGCTCTTCCTCGCGGGCCTGTTATTTCACCTCCTGCGGCGGAATTCCGAATCCGACCGCATCGTCGAGCTGGAAGCCATCATTCGCGACCGGGACCAATCCGGGCGGTGAAGCACCGCCCGTCGTTCCGCCCGCCCGGGCAGCCTTGAAAAAGCGAAACTCCCCCAGTGCCACCCGCCTGAGAGGGCTGCCATTTCGCCTCTCCGCCGGATACACTGCTGCCGCGGCCCGTTCGGCGGGCTAGGTGCCCGGGGGTCACCCGGACCTGCTCGAGTCGTAAATTCCTCGCATTACCGCTTTATTTTCCAGCGGTTTGCCCCTTCCTTCCGCCCATGGTTCCGCCTGCCGCCGCCAAGGGTCCGAAGCCGAAGAAAGAAAACGGATGGTCCGCCGCCCAATCCGCCGAACTTTATGGCGTGGACCAGTGGGGCCACGGGTTCTTCGGCGTGAACAAAAACGGCCACGTCACGGTCAAGCTCACCGACGAGGAAACGACCTCCGAGGTCTCCCTCTTCGAGGTGATCGAGGGCCTCCGCGACCGCGGCACCGACCTGCCCGTGCTGCTGCGCTTCCGCGACCTGCTGCATTCCCGCATCCGCGAGCTGAACGAATCGTTCCGCCAGGCGATCAAGGACACGGGCTACAAGGGCGAATACCGCGGGGTCTATCCGATCAAGGTGAACCAGCAGCGTCAGGTCAT
>CBFGPU010000701.1:0-2289 GCA_965650715.1 uncultured Haloferula sp.
CGAGATCGACGGCACCTTCGACGATTGCCAGCGCCTCGTGAAATCGGCCTTCCTCGACCGCGAGCTGTCGGAGCGCCTGAACCTCACCTCGGCGAATTCGATCAATCTCTCCCGTCTCGTTCCGCAGAGCTTCTACTACATCCATAGTGCCCGGCAGTTGCCCGAAGGCGTCGAGCCGGTCTTCGTCGTCCCCTCGGGCAACTTCGGCAATCTCACCGCCGGGCTCTTGGCCGTGCAACTCGGCCTGCCGGTGAAGAAGTTCCTCGCCGCCACCAATGCGAACGACGTGGTGCCCGCCTATCTGAAGAGCGGCGACTACCAGCCGCGCCCGAGCACCGCCACGATCTCGAATGCGATGGACGTCGGCGCGCCTTCGAACTTCGCCCGCATGCAGGCGATCTTCGGGAATTCATGGGAAGCGATGCGTTCCCGAATCGAAGGTTTCTCGTTTACCGACGACCAGACCCGCGCCGCCATCCGCGAGGTGAAGTCGCTCTTCGGCTACGAGATCGATCCCCACGGGGCCGTCGGCTGGCTCGCCGCCCGCAAGTGGCGCGCCACCCATCCGGGCAATTCGACCATCACGCTCGAAACCGCCCATCCCTCGAAGTTCCTCGATGTGATGGAGCAGGAGATCGGCAAAGGCTCCGTGGAGATCCCCGAGCGCCTCGCCATCCTCGCCGACCGCGAGAAGGTGGCCGCTCAACTCCCCGCGGACGAAGCCGCCTTCAAGCAGTGGCTCAATCCCTGATCCGTGGGAGTCCGGTGCCTTTTGCGGGACAAGCAGGGTGCGCACGCTAGGCTCACGGCCATGCGCTTCGTCCTTGCTGTTTGCTTGCTCCTGTCGCTGGCCCTCGCGCCTCTACACGCGCAGACCGGCCGTCAGGACCGCGAATTCACGGTAAAGGCCCTCGACCGCATCGCGCGCCCGGTCCTGGAGAACCTCGCGGCAGGGAAGCTGAAGCAGGAGCTTCCTCTGGATCCCGGCGAGAAGGCCCGCGCGAAGTGGACCTACCTCGAGGCCTTCGGCCGCACCATGGCGGGGATCGCCCCTTGGCTGGCGCTCGGACCCGACGCCACGCCCGAGGGCAAGTCGCGTGCCCGCTACATCGAGCTCGCCCGCAAGTCGCTCGTCATGGCGACCGATCCCGCGTCGCCCGACCGCATGAACTTCTCGGACGGCGGTCAGCCCCTCGTCGATGCCGCCTTCCTCTCCCAAGCGCTCGTTCAGGCCCCCGACCAATTGTGGGCTCCTCTCAAGGATTCCGAGAAAGCAAACGTCATCGCCGCACTCAAGCAAACCCGCGCGATCCAACCCTACGAGAGCAACTGGCTGCTCTTCTCCGCCCTCGTCGAGTCCGCGCTCTGGAAGCTCACCGGCGAGTGCGACAGGGCACCGATCAAGCGCGCCTTGGAAAAGCACGAGGAATGGTATCTCGGCGACGGCACCTATGGCGACGGTCCCGGCTACCACTGGGACTACTACAACAGCTTTGTCATCCAGCCCGCCATGCTCGCCGTCCTCGGCGTCTGCCGTGAGAAGAACGATCCGCTCGGCGAATCATGGTCGCGCGTCCTCGCCCGCGCGAAACGCTACGCCGCCGTCCAGGAGCGGCTCATCTCTCCCGGCGGCACCTATCCCGTCATCGGCCGCTCCAGCGCCTACCGCTTCGGTGCCTTCCAGCACCTCTCCATGATGGCGTGGCGAAAAGAGCTGCCGCCTGAAGCTCCCCCCGCCGCCGTGCGCGGCGCACTCACCGCCGTCATCCGCCGCACCCTCGAAGCCCCCGGAACCTTCGACAAGAACGGCTGGCTCCAGGTCGGTGCCGTCGGCCATCAGCCGTCCATCCGCGAAGGCTACATCTCCACCGGCAGCCTCTACCTCTGCCTCGCCGGCCTCCAGCACCTCGGCCTCCCCGCCGATGACCCCTTCTGGACTGCCGCCCCGCAGCCGTGGACCCAGAAGAAAATCTGGTCCGGCACCGATGTTCCCGCCGACCACGCATACGAGGAAAGGAAATAGGCCTCCTGGGAGCCCCCCTTGGGCGGCGCCAGCCGCTTTCGGAGTCCGGCGAGCATCGCAGCTTTGGGAGCCGGCTCACCCCGGCCCTCCCATGTGGAAACCTTAGTGTCTTCCTTCGCTCGCAACCCTCCGCATCGAGCACGAATATGCCATGTGCCTGCATCGTGGATGACCTAGCTGAATAATCGATAAGCCGCCTCAAGATACCATTGTCTTCCTCCGGAAAATCATCTCATCGTGGCACCGGTGGATCTCGATGCGGACCA
>CBFGPU010000702.1:0-2289 GCA_965650715.1 uncultured Haloferula sp.
CGGGTTCGACGAGGCGGAGTTGATTGACAGCCTCCTCGATGGGCACGGAATCGACGTGATAGGCTTGGTAGCTGACCATGCGGCCGAAGCGGCCCTCTTCGGCGAGTTTCACGGCCATGACACCGAAGCGGGTGCCGAGGATGCGGTCGAGCGCGGTGGGGGCTCCGCCACGCTGGAGGTGGCCGAGCGTGCAGGAGCGGGTTTCCTTGCCGGTGAGTTGTTCGAGGCGCCGGGCGATGATGTCGCCAATGCCCCCGAGACGGACTTCCCCACCCTCGTTCGCGGCGATGGTTGCGAGTTCTCCGTCCGGCAGATGCGCGCCTTCCGCAACGACCACGAGCGTGCTGTGGTGCCCTTGGGCATCGCGGGCCCTTATAAACTCGGCAACCCTTTCGGTATCGAAGGGAATCTCGGGGAGAAGGATGACATCCGCACCGCCGGCGATGCCGCCCCAGAGGGCGATCCAGCCGGCGTGGCGTCCCATCACTTCGAGCACCATGATCCGCTTGTGGCTTTCCGCGGTCGTGTGCAGGCGGTCGAGGCCATCGACCACCGTGCTCACGGCGCTGTCGAAGCCGAAGGTCATGGCGGTGGCGCGAAGGTCGTTATCGATCGTCTTCGGCACGCCGATGACCGGCCAGCCTTCGCGGAAGAGCTGGAGGCCGGTGGTGAGCGAGCCATCGCCACCGACGATGACGAGGGCGCGGATTTCGAGCTGGTCCATCGTGCGCTTGGCCTTCGCGACGATATCGGCGGGAACTTCGGCGATATCGCCCTTGCCCACCTTGGCGGCGAAGTGGCCCTTGTTCGTGGTGCCGAGAATGGTACCGCCGAGCTTGAGAATCCCCAGCGTGTCCTGCGGCCGGAGCACCTTGTAGTCTCCCGGCGGGAGGAGCCCTTCGAAGCCGTCCTTGAATCCGATCACCTCCCAGCCGAGCTGGCTGGCGGCACCCACGACGCCGTGGATCACTGCATTGAGTCCGGGGCAGTCGCCCCCGCTGTTGAGAATACCGATGCGCATCGCGGTGGGGTTTGGCGTGTTAGGGTGTGTTCGATAAGTCAAAATCGCGCCATTTTCAGCGCGGGTTGGGAACATCAAGGATTTCCTTGCGGCGGTCGTCGATCGGGGCCCCTGCGGCGACCCAGCGGTCGAATGCAGCCCAGCCGGGCGAGATGAACCCGCGGGCCCGATTGAAACGGTCGGGGTTGTTCAGCACCACGATGATAAGCCGCCGCGGGGTCACGGCCTTCTCGCCATCGGGCTTGTCACGCACGAGCGGATCGCGCTCGACGGAAACGCTCAGACAAGCCCCGGCGGCGGCGGTGGTGCCGGTCTTCACGCCGAGGATGTTCGGCTCGCCGATGAGTTCGTTCGTGTTCCGGACGTTGAAGCCGCGCTTGGAGCCGTCCGCCCCGATCACGGAAACCTGGCGGTCCTTCTGGCGGACGATGAAGGTGAAGCCCGGCTTGCGCATCGCGTAGATCGAGAGCTTCGCGATATCGGCGGCCGTCGAGTAGCCCTTCTGCTTGGGAAGCTCCAGGCCGTGCGGGTTGCCGAAGCGGGTCTTGTTCAGGCCGATCGCTTTGCCGAGCTCGTTCATTTCGTTGACGAAGGCCGCGATGCCGTCGCCTTCCCTGCCGCGGGCACGGAGGATTTCGCGGCCCACGTGGTCGGCCACGGTCATGGCGGCGAGATTGTCCGATCCAAGCAGGGCCGAGTAGAGGGCGTCGCGGAGGCTGATGCGGTCGCCGGGCTGGAGCGAGAGCGGGTTCGGCCCGCCGATCGCCAGGGCGGAGGGCGGCACGGTGGCCATCACCTGGGAGATGTCCGCCTTGGTGGCGTCCGCCCAATCGACGGCGATGACACCGGTGGCGATCTTCGTGAGACTGGCGACGGGGCGCTGGACGACCGAATTCGAAGCCATCAGCACTTTGCCCGAATGGGCTTCCACCACCATGTAGGCCTCCCCCTGCTGGCCTTGGGCCACGGACGAGACGAAAGCGACGAGAATGAAGAGGAGCGCGCGCATCGTGAACCGGCGCGGACTCTAGCCACCCCCGGAAGAGGGGCAAGCGGAGAAGACCGGAAAGACGGCGTGGCGGCTTCCAGCGATCCGGTGGAGGGCGGAAGTCCCGCCTTGCAATGCGGGGCCGCTCCCGTAAAATATGCCCTGTCAGGCAGATCCGGGACCCGTTCCGGCTGCCCGCCGCCGGCCAAACGCAGATTTTGGCAGCAGCCTCCGCTTGGGCGGAGCGCAATCGGACTCCGGCGGACGCGGACCACGCGGT
>CBFGPU010000703.1:0-2278 GCA_965650715.1 uncultured Haloferula sp.
CGCCAGAGGGCGGGGCGCCGAGATCGTCAACATGATGGCGCGCAGCCGGCTGGCGGTGCCGAAGGAGAACCTGGCCGCACGCATCACGCGCGAGCAGGGCGCGGGAATCACCGTGGCGCCGAAGGACATGGAAGGATTCCTGGCGGCGGCGAGTTTCCTGCATGCCTCCCCGGACGAATGCATGGAATTCGGTGCGAAGGCGCGCGCCTATGCGGAGGCGACTTTCCCGATCGAGAAGACCGCGAGCACGTTCGAGAAGATTCTAACAGCCAGGCCCTGAGCCGCGCGGTAGAAGTCGCCCATCGCCATGCGTTGCCTCTGGATCACCCGGCAAGACCCACGACCCGCCGATAGCGGCGAGCTGATCTACACGCTGGGCCTGCTGCGTTCGCTCGCGGCGCAGCCCCGAATCGAGATCACGGTGCTGGCGCACAAGGCCGCGAAACCGACCGAAGGCGGGCCCTCCGTCCGATGGGAGCTGCACGGGACGATTCCCTCCGGACGCTTGAAAAGCTTGCCCGCGAAATTACCCGGCGATGCCTACCGTCTTGGCAATCCGGTGCAGCGGGAAGTGCTGCGGCGATTGCTCAAAGAGAAATGGGATTGGGTGATCATCGACCAAGCGGCCTGCGCGTGGGCGCTTGGTCTGTTAGATCGCGCGCAGAAGGTCATGTACCTCGGCCACAACCACGAGGCGTCCGTGAGGAAGCAGGTGGCAGGCGACCGCGGCGGCTCGCTGCCGATGCGGATGGCGTTGAAGTGGGACGCCTGGAAGTACGCGCGCATGGAAGGTGCGCTGGCGCGGCGGGCGAACTTGATCTCCGCGATCACTCCGCGGGATGCGGAGGCCTTCGCGCATGATGCGCCGGGGGTTCCGATCTTCGTGCTGAAGCCCGGATATGGCGGTGAGATCCCTGCGGGTCCGCCGCAGGCGATCACGGCGGAGACGCCGCGGCAGGTGGTGCTTGCAGGAGCCTTCGAGTGGCTGGCGAAGCGGCGGAATCTGGAGGCATTCCTGCAGGCGGCAGCGGAACCTTTCCAAGCGGCGAAGATCGGTTTCCAAGTGGTGGGCAAGGCGGACCCGGCGTGGTTCGCGGCGCTGGCAAAGCAGTACCCTTGGGCGAGCTTCCAAGCGAACGTGCCGTCGGTGACTCCCTATCTCGACCAAGCGCGGATCGGGTTGATCCCGGAGGCGCTGGGCGGCGGCTTCAAGCTGAAGGCTCTGGACTACATTTTCCGCGGGCTGCCGCTGGCTTCGGTCGAGGCGGCACTGAGCGGCGTGCCGGTCGATCCGCGCCGCGAGGCGATCGCCGCGCCCGATACCGCGAGTCTCGCGAAAGCGGTGGCATCAAGGATCGACGACCTTGCCTTCCTCAATCATGCCGCTGCCAAGGCGCTGGAGAACTGCCGATCCGCCTTCCGTTGGGAAGACCGCGGTGTCACGCTGGCGCGGGCACTGGAGAACCCGGAGGCCATCCGATGATGATCACGCGCCAGGATCCCGTGGAAGTGCCCGCCACCGCCGCCGCGCCGTGGGTGGAGAAGCTGCTGTGGGTATTCATGCTTTCGTTCGCGTTCGACTACCGCGCTTCGCAGGCTCGCGAGGCGACGGGTGGCGCGGGATTCGACCAGTTGATCTTCCTCGCGCTGGCGGTGTTTTCCACGGCGGGGATCTTGTTCTTGGGCTGGCGGTACTTGCTGGTGCGGCCGGGGGCGTGGTTCATTTTGTTCTGGGGTGCCTTCCTCGCCTTCATGGCGGCGAACGCACTTCTGCAAGGAGTGGCACCGGGGCGGGCGCTGCGGATCATCCTGCCGCTCTGCCTTTGCCTGGCAGGAATGATGAACGCGCACATCGCGGGGTGCATGGGCGTGAAGCCTTCGCGGATCGTGGCACCGGTTTTCACCGCGGCATGCATCAACGTGCTGTGGCGGATTTTCCACGGCTTCGTCTTCAAGGAGGTGACGCTGGAGACGGCGCGGGTGGAGGTGCAGAGTTCGGCGAACAACTGGATCGCGGCGTGGATCGGCTGTGCGTTGCTGCTGCGGAAGCGCTTCCACTGGACGCTGCTGGTGGCGACGGCGGTGCTGTTCATCGGGATCTTCGTGACGATCACGCGATCGCTGCTTTTCCCGGTGATGGCCTCGGCGCTGGCGAGCGGGTTGTGTTTCCTGCTGGGCACACGCTGGGGGATTTACCGGCCGGCCGACCTGCCGATGCGGCTGATGCCGGTGGGCGCAGCGGCGGCGCTGGCGATCGGCGGGATCGTGCTGGCAGCGG
>CBFGPU010000704.1:0-2273 GCA_965650715.1 uncultured Haloferula sp.
TCGGCGCGAACTTCGACAGCGTCTTCCACGAGGTGAAGGACAAGCTCGGCGCGAATGCCGTGCGCATCCTGATCCCGATCGGTGCCGAGGATCACCTCAGCGGCCAGATCGACGTGGTGAACCAGAAGGAGATCCACTTCAACGACGACGACAAGTTCGGCTCGACCTACGAGGTCCGCGAACTCAGCGTCGACCAGAAGGAGATCGCCGAACAGGCCTACACCGAACTGGTCAGCACCGTTGCCGACGTGGACGACCAGCTCGGCGAGAAGTTCCTCATGGAGGAGCCGATCTCGAAGGAGGAGCTCAAGCAGGCCATCCGCCGCGCCACCATCGCGAACAAGCTGGTGCCCGTCGCCGGTGGTTCCGCCTTCAAGAACAAGGGCGTCCAATACCTCATCGACGCCGTCGTCGATTACCTCCCGAGCCCGCTGGACATCCCGCCGGCCGTCGGCATGGACCCGGACAACGAGGAGCACAAGATCGAGGTCCACACGAGCGACAACGAGAAGTTCTGTTCCCTCGCCTTCAAACTTTGGGCGGACAAATTCGTCGGTAAGCTCATCTTCTTCCGCGTCTATTCCGGTGTCATCAAGAAGGGCGACACGGTTTACAACCCGCGGACCCGCCGCTCCGAGCGGGTCGGCCGCCTGATCCAGATTCAGGCGGACGAGCACAAGGACATCGATGCTTGTTACGCCGGCGACATCGCCGCGATGGTCGGGCTCAAAAACGTCACCACCGGTGACACGCTCGCCAAAGAGGGCTACGACGTCGTTCTCGAACCTCCCACTTTCCCGGATCCCGTCATCTCCATGGCGGTTGAGCCGAAAACCAAAGCCGACCAGGAAAAGCTCGCCAACGCGCTGAGCCGGCTTTCGGAAGAAGACCCCACCTTCCAGGTCAAGACCGACGAGGAAACCGGTCAGACCATCATCTCGGGCATGGGCGAACTCCACCTGGAGATCATCGTCGACCGCCTGAAGCGCGAATTCAAGGTGGAGGCCAATACCGGTGCTCCCCAGATCGCCTACCGCGAGACCATCACCGCCGAAGCCCCGGGCGAAGGCAAGCTGGTCAAGCAGTCCGGCGGCCGCGGCCAATACGGCCACGTGCGCCTGGCGGTCCGCCCGAACGAAAAGGGCAAGGGCCTGACGATCGAAAACAAGATCGTCGGCGGCGAAATCCCGAAGGACTTCCACAACGCCGTCTTCAAGGGCGTGCGCGAAGCGATGACCAACGGCATCATCGCCGGCTACCCGGTGATCGACGTCCACGTGGACGTGCTCGGCGGGTCCTTCCACGAAGTCGATTCCAACGAGAACGCCTTCACGATGGCCGCGATCTTCGCGGTGAAAGACGCTTTCAAGAAGGCCAAGGCCATTCTTCTCGAGCCGATCATGGCCGTGGAAGTCTCCACCCCGGATGACTACCAGGGCGATGTGATGGGCGATCTGAGCCGCCGCCGCGGCCAGATCCAGAACACGGAAAGCAAGGGCAAGCTGTCGGTTATCCGCGCCAATGTCCCGCTCAAGGAAATGTTCGGCTACTCCACCGCCGTCCGCACGCTCTCGTCCGGCCGGGCTTCCTACTCGATGACCCCCTCGCACTTCGAACAAGTGCCGGGAAATATCGTCGCCGAGATCGTCACCGACCGCGGCCACTAAATCTTACCCAACATCTCAAACCAATCCACCGCCATGGAAAACCAGAAGATCCGCATCCGCCTGCGCGCTTTCGATCACCGCGCCATCGACCGTTCCGCCGCGGAGATTGTCGAAACCGCCAAGCGCACCGGTGCCAAGGTGGCCGGCCCGATCCCGCTTCCGACCCGCATCGAGAAGTTCTCCGTGAACCGCTCCGTGCACGTGAACAAGAAGTCCGCCGAGCAGTTCGAGATCCGCACCCACAAGCGCGTGCTCGACATCGTCGATCCCACCGCCCGCACCGTCGATGAGCTCAAGAAGCTCAACCTGCCCGCCGGTGTCGATATCGCCATCCGCATCTGAGATCCGGGATTTCGTCTCTCTTCTCTCATCCTTCTAATCTCTTATCTCACTTCCGCCATGTCTCTCGGACTTCTCGGCAAAAAGCTCGGTATGACCCGCCTCTTCGATGAGAAGAGCCAGGCCATGATCCCCGTCACCGTCATTGAAGTCAGCGGCAACACCTGCCTGCAGGTGAAGACCGTTGAAAAGGACGGCTACTCCGCCGTTCAGGTCGGCTACGATGACAAGAAGGAGTCCCGCACGGACAAGCCTTCGCTCGGCCAC
>CBFGPU010000705.1:0-2271 GCA_965650715.1 uncultured Haloferula sp.
TCGGCGCGATAGCTGTTCTTCGAGGAAGCCTCCGGAACCACCCGCCACGAGGTGCCGGCGATTCCAACCGGACCGGAGCGGGTGATGACCTTCACCGCCGAGGAAGCCAACTCGAATTGCTTGAGCTCGACCGTATGGGGAATGAGGAAGTCGTACCATTTTTTCTGCTTCTGCGCGGGAGCGGGAAGCGACTCGGAAGGAGCCGGGGCGGATTTCAGCCGGTCCGCGGCGGTGGCATCGATCTCGACTTCGATCCGGCGCGCGCGGGCGTCATCGATTTGCCAGACACCCCTCCACCAGCCGCCGAGGCCGACTTCGACGAGGAGATTCTCGGCATCGATGGACTTCACCAGGGCATCGCCGGAAGCCGTGAAGGAGTTGGTGTCCATACGGGTGCCGCTCCAGCGGAAGGGTCCGAACTCGCTGGAAACATGGAGGGCCTGGTCGGTCCGGGCGGCGAGCATGCGGCGGAAGGACTCGCCGTGGAGCCATGCCCGCAGCCAGAGATAGCTGCCGCCCATGGCGACGACCCCGAGGATGAGGACCGCGAGGAGCGCGCGCACCCACCAGCGCGAACGCGAGGGGACCGTGCTTCCGGCCGCGGCGGCCCTTCTCCTCTGTCTCCGGCTCATGCGCGGAAGCTGGCCTGTTTCTCCTGGCACGGCAAGCCGCTTGCACCGCTCCGCGCCGCCGCTACAATTGCCCCATGCACGAGGAAATCTCCCTGGCACGCGAGGTCGAAGCCATCCAGATCCCGAGCGGCGACGCGATCACGCTGCCCGCCGGGACGCCCGTTTTCATTACCCAGCGCCTGGGAGGAACCTACACGGTCGCCACTTCCGCGGGACTCGCCCGGATTTCCTCGAAGGATGCCGACGCGCTCGGCGTGGACCTGGAGAAGGAGAAAGAGAAGCAGGCCGAGGCGATCCGCCTGAAGGACGCCCCGCTGGAGGAACAGGTCTGGGCACAGCTCAAGAGCGTGTACGATCCGGAAATCCCGGTGGATATCGTGAACCTGGGCTTGGTCTACGACTGCGGCATCGAGGAGGAGAACGGCAAGAAGACCGTGGCCGTGAAAATGACGCTGACCGCTCCCGGCTGCGGCATGGGCCCCGTGATCGCCGCCGACGCGCAGGCGAAGATCATGACGATCGAGGGCATCGACGATGCGAAGGTGGAACTCGTCTGGGACCCCGCCTGGAACCAGGACATGATTTCCGAGGAAGGGAAGATGAAGCTCGGGATGATTTGAGGAAAGCCGCCCGGTTCACAAGAGCCGGATGCCCTCGAACTGGCGCTCCGCCGTTATCCGGACGGTCTCGATGAATTCCTTCATGAAGGCCTGGCCCGCGCCTTCCTTCGTGGTCGCGGCGTGGAGCGAAGCCCTGAGGCCCTTCGCGGTGATGGGCATCTCCGCGACATAGTCCCTTTCCAAGTAGGGTTGCACCGCCCAACGGGGCAACGCGGCGATCCCGCGTCTGCTTTTGACGAGTTGCAGGATGGCGACGGTCAGCTCGGTTGTCCGGCGTTCCTTCGGCTCGACTCCCGCCGGTTCCAGAACCTGGCGGAAGAGATCCATGCGGTTGTCGGGGATGGGGTACGTGATCAGTGTCTCCAGCGCGAAGTCCTTCGCCGTCAGGTACGCCTTTCCTAGTAGCGGATGATCCTGGGCAAGCAACGCGGGCATGTCGTATTCGAACAAGGGGTGGTGCTCGATCCCCTTCCGCCGCTTCGCCGTCGAGACGATCACCAGATCGGCGCGGTTCTCGTCCAAGAGGCCGACGGGATCCGGATGGAATCCGGAAACGATGTCCATCTCAACATCCGGCCAACCTTCGCGGAGTTGATCCATCGCGGGCATCAGCCAATCGAAACAGGAGTGGCACTCGACCGCGATCCGGAGCGTGCCCGCGGTCCCCTGCCCGATGCGTGCCAGATCGCGCTCCGCGTCGCGCACCTGCCGCTTCACGTCGTACGCGAGCACGAGGAGCCGCTCGCCGGCGCGCGTCCATCGCAAGGGGCTGGTCTTCCGCTCGAAGAGCTCGAAGCCATAATATTCTTCCAATCCTCGCATCTGGTGAGAGAGCGCGCTCTGGCTGAGCGAGACCTTTTCCCCGGCGCGAGTCAGGTTTCCCGTTTCGGCCAGGGCGATCAACGAATCGAGGTGCCGGATCTCAAGCATGCGGCCACCTTGCACCGGCCCTATCATGCATGCAATGGCCAATCACAATGAAGAGCATTCGTTTGGTTCATGTCGCGGGCAGGGCCATC
>CBFGPU010000706.1:0-2270 GCA_965650715.1 uncultured Haloferula sp.
CCCGTCGAGTGCTTGTCCACCACCGCCGGATGTCCTGCCCGATGCTCGAAGACATCGCCGCTCGCCAGCATCGCCTTCGTCAGCGCCGCCGTCTCCACCGCATCCATCCCCTTGAAGAACACCGCCATCGCGAACGCGGACATCTGGTAGTCCGGGATCTCGCCGGAGGTGTATCCCTCGATCAGCAGCTTGATCTCCGCGGCATCGAGCGTCTCGCCTTCGCGCTTGCGGGCGATCAAGGTGGGAACGTGGAGTTTCATAATGGCACGACGCGAGCCTACCTTCGGCGGCTCATCCGTCCAAGAGGAAGTGAGATTCCATCAGCTGCGCCACCTGCGTGAAATCCTCCGAATCCTTCGGCCGAAACGGCGCATTCACAGTCAGCAGCGGCACCTGCTCGCGCGTGTGATCCGTGCCTCCATGGTAGGGATCGTTTCCGTGATCCGCCGTGATGATCAGGAGATCGCCTCCCACCTGCGGCAGAAATCCGCCCAGCCACGCATCGAATTCCCGCAGACACCGCGCATACCCTACCGGATCGCGGCGGTGCCCGTAGAGCATGTCGAAGTCTACCAGGTTCGCGAAGATCAGATGCGGCACGTCCCGCCTCTCCTCCCACAGCCGCTCGATCACTGCCATGCCATCCGCGTTCGATTTCGTCGGATGCGACTCGCCGATTCCCGAGCCCGCGAAGATGTCCGAAATCTTCCCGACACCGATGGTCTGCACGCCCGCATCCTGCAAACGGTTCAGCACGGTCTCCGGCGGCATCAGCGAGTAGTCGTGGCGATTCGAGGTCCGCTTGAAGTCCGCCGCCGAGGTTCCAACGAACGGTCGCGCGATCACACGCCCGATCCGGATGCCTCGCAAGTCCAGCACCTCCCGCGCTCGTTGGCACAACGCCCACAGCTTTTCCAAGCCGTATCGCTCCTCATGGGCCGCGATCTGCAACACCGAGTCGGCACTCGTGTAAACGATCGGATGTCCCGTTCTCAGATGCTCCTCGCCGAGCCGCTCCAGGATCTCCGTTCCCGATGCCGCGCAGTTGCCAAGAAAAAGACCACCGATCTCATCCAGGAGATCCTGAGGAAAGCTCTCGAAGGTATCGAAGGGCTCCTCAATCACGCAGCCCGCCAGCTCCCAATGTCCGGTGGTCGTGTCCTTGCCCGCCGACTTCTCGCTCATCCTCGCCCAAGCTGCTGCGGGCAGGGAAGGGAGGGCACCGCGGTCCACAACCTCGATAGATTGGGCAATTCCAGTCCGGTCCGTTCGAACAAATGCCCCAAGGTATCCGCGCCGTCGTCGCCATAGTCCGCGGCATCCTTCGCACCGCCGCAGCCCACCGAGTCCAGCACGATCACCAATGCCCGTCGCATGCCCGGATTTTTCATGAGGCTGCCACTTACTTCTCCAGGAATTTCTTCCCGATGCGTTCCTTGCCGAGCGCGATGTCGTCGATCCACGCGGTGAATCCCTCGCCGGCGGACTGGTAGTTGTTCCAGCCGAACGCCATGCTTTCGAAGACCGCGGGGATCTCCGACCCCTCGAACTTGCCCTTGCCGTTCTCGATCGTCGTGCCCTCGATCTCCTTGCCGTCGATGTAGAGGCGGTAGGTCTGTTTCACATGATCGACGTGCCACTCCACCAGCGTCCATTCGTCGCTGAACTTGTAGTCGTAGGCGCTGCCCTTCCCGAACTCGCCGCGCTTCGCCGGCTGGACGTTGTAGAGATACTGGAGGGTCGCGCCGGGGCCGGTGCAGGTGTCGAAGAGACGAACCCAGATAGGGTCCTCGTGCAGCGGGCTGGTCGCGGCACCCTCCACGATGGTGGAGTGGATCACCCCGAAGTTCTGCCCGGCGGGGATCACCGGCACCGGGGTCGGCAGCTTCACTTTCAAGTAGAGCCGTCCCCAGTGCTCGTCGCCCAGCTTGGCGATCTCGTCACCCGTCTTGACGATGCGGCGGGCGCCTCTCTCCGCCGGGTGGATCATCAGGGACTTTTTCCCGGTGTGGGCGGTCTCGTCGGTCACCTCGACGTTGCCCTCCTTGGTGAAGTCGCGCGGGATCTCGCCGCTGCGGGTCTTTTCGAAATCCACGATGAGGAGCGGCCCGCCCTTGCCCCGCGGCGCACCGTCAGCGGCGGCGAGGGTAAAAAGGAAGACCGGAAGCGCGGGTGAAAATCTCAGGAGGCCGGGTTTCATCGAGCGCAGCGTGTACCGCCCCGTCCGGCTTGCCACGCCCATTTTCACTCGGCTAGCCGTTCGCGGCAGC
>CBFGPU010000707.1:0-2269 GCA_965650715.1 uncultured Haloferula sp.
CTTCCATGCGGGCGAAACGGTAGGCGGCGATATTGGTGACGGCGGGCACGCGGCGAGGATGAACAAGAAGGCGGGCGGAGACAATCGCGGGACTTACGCAATCACTCCAAGCCCGCACCGCTCAGAAGATAGGTCGCGAAGGAACCCAGCCAATGCTCGCCCTCGTAGTGGCCGGTCTCGACCATCGCCAGGCCGGCGACGGTGTGTTTCCCGGCGGAATCCAAGAGCAGCTTCTTGCGCGGATCGGAATCGGGCAGGACGGAGGCGATGCCGCGCATGGTCCATGCACGGTTCAGGTTCAGCCCGGCAAGGTGGATCAGGTGGCCGTCGGTGGGATCGCTCACGGCGACGGGAGTGAAGAGATTTCCCGCCTCGCCCTTCGCGAGTCCAGGAAGGTAATCGCCGAGCCACTGCGAGAACTCTTCCGCAGGCAGCACGCGGCGCATCAGATCCGCTGTGTTCAGACCCGGCGAGAAGAAGTCATTCCCGGATGGCTCGTAGGCCGCGGGGTAACTACGATCCTTCCCGTAGAAGGCGCGTGCCTTTTCGATCACGAGCTTCTCCAGCCCGGCATCGCCGGTGGCGCGGGCGTAGTCCAGCATCTGGCCGAGCGGGAATGCGGTCTCCGGGTGGAAGCCGCAGCGGACGGGCCAATCGAGCTTCGGAAGATAGTCCATCGCGAGCCCCGTGATCTCCTTCTCCAGCACCGTGAAATGGGCCGCCCAGCGTTTGGCGTCGGGATCGTCCCAGCCGCGCAATTCCAAGGCGAGCCGCAGCGCCCAAGCCCAGCCGTACATGCGCTCGAAGCTGCGGTTTTCCTTGGACCGGAAGTAGAGGGCCTCCGTTTCCAAGCCTTCCTTGGTGAAGCGCCCGTCGAGAACCTTCCTCGCTGCGGCGGCGAAGGGTGCTCCGGGATACATCTTCAACAGGCGAACGAGGGTCCAGTGTCCGTGCACGGACGAGTGCCAGTCGAAATGGCCGTAGAAGACCGGGTGCATCTGGCGCGGGGTCTTCAGGTCGTCAGGACCGATGGTCACGTGGCCGGTCTTGTTCGGGAACTCGCGGTCGATTCCCGCGAGGGCGAGTTTCACGAATCCGGCCGCCTGCTTCTCGGTCATCATGGGTTTGTCCTGCCCGAAGGCCGCCGGGACGACAAGCGCGGCGATGGCGGTCAGTGTCGCGATTCGCATCATGGCGGGAAGAAAGCGGGCGGCGGGCGGGGCGGCGAGCAGATTAGCGGGGCTCAACTGCGAATCGCCCAGCGCAGCTTGGCGGGAATGCTGCGCGGATTCGCCCGGCGCTCTTCCGGGCCGGCGACGATCACATTATCGCTCACCGCGGAGTAGATTCCGTCGCGGAGTCCGGCTTGGAGCGACTTTTTCACCCTGCGGTCCTCGCCCGAATGGAAGGTGAGGATCGCCGCCCGGCCACCCGGTTTCAGGCAATGCGGCAGGACGCGCAGGAAGGCCTCGAGCGCGGTGAACTCCTCGTTCACCGCGATGCGGATCGCTTGGAAGACGCGGCGAACGGTGAGGTCGATGCGCTCATCGTCGAGCTTCGAGATTTCCGGCACGGAGCGGACGGACTTCGCGAGGGCGAGCGTGCCGGAGAAAAGCTTGCCTGCCAAAGCC
This sequence comes from uncultured Haloferula sp., assembly GCA_965650715.1. Lineage (GTDB taxonomy): Bacteria > Verrucomicrobiota > Verrucomicrobiia > Verrucomicrobiales > Akkermansiaceae > Haloferula. The sequence goes on from CBFGPU010000707.1 coordinate 1,632, forward strand.
GTAGCGATTTCTTCCGCGCGCGGTTCGTCGGAGTGGTCGCGCAAGGCTTCCGCGAGGGAGGGAGGCTTCACTTTCTGCAGCCACTCCGAGGCGGGTATCCCGCGCCGGGGATTCATGCGCATGTCGAGCGGCCCGTCGGTCTTGAAGGTGAAGCCGCGGGAAGGGTCGTCGAACTGCATCGAGGAGCAGCCGAGATCGGCGAAGACGAAATCCACGGCGTCCCATTGGAGGCTGTCGAGGACCTTGCGGATGCCTGCGTAGTTCGAGCGGACCGCTTGGAAGCTTTCCGGCCCGTAGCCGAGATCCCGCAAGCGCGCCTCGGTCTTCGGTTGCTCGATCGGATCGACATCGAGGGCGACCAGATGGCCGCCGGGAGCGAGCCGGGAGAGAATCTCGCGGGCATGTCCGCCATAGCCGAGGGTGGCATCCACCCCTTGCAGCCCGGGTGCGAGCGCCAGCGCGTCAAGGCACTCCGCGACCATGATGGGCACGTGCATTCCGGCGGGCGTCTTCCCGGCGGCAAGCACCCGCGCGACCGTCTCCGCGTGGCGGGCGGGGTCGAGCTCCTTGTACTTGTCCTCGAACCGCCGCGGGTTCTTGCCCGCATAGCGTTTCCTCCGCGGTGGCCGCGGCGAGCA
>CBFGPU010000708.1:0-2268 GCA_965650715.1 uncultured Haloferula sp.
CGGACCGGCATCGGAGAACCCGGACTCCTTGTACTTGTCCGCCAGGCGGCGGAACATCTCCTCCGCACGGTCGAGGTCGCCGGTTTTGAGCAGGATGTCTCCGCAGGCGGCAAGCAGCGCCGGGCTCAAGGCGTCCGGGGGGATGTTGGTGTCGGTCGCGATGCCTGTCAGGTAGCTCTCCGCGCGCTTGTTGTCGCGGAAGAGCGTGGCGAGCTGGGCGCGGCCGTAGTAGATGCGGGCGTTGGTCGTCGGGCTCTCCTTGCCTTCCGCCGCCTTGTTCAGCATCTCGGTCAGCTTGGTGTCCAGTTCCTCCGCCATTTCGGGGGTGCGCTTGCGCGGCACCATGCTCTTCACGATCTCCGTGATCAGGAATTCGACCTGCTCCTTCTCGGGATTGCCGATGCTCTTGGCCATCACGTCGGCGAGGATCGCCGCACCTTCCTCCGGCTTGCCCAGGCGGCCCATGGCCTTCGAAACCCAGTTCGCGCTCATCAGCGCCATCTGGTGCTCCGGGTTTTCCTTCAGGAACTTGCCGTGCAGGTCCGCGATGCCCTGCCAGTCCTTGCGCGCCTGCAGGATCGAGGTGGCGGAATCCATCGCATACTGGATCACGTCGTCCGGGCTCTTGCTCCAGACGGCCTTGATGTAGCACTTCAGGGCCTCGTCCTCGTAGCCCTTGAGTTCCGCGGCCGCCTCGGCCGGGTCCTCCTTCTTGGTCTTCATCTTCTTCCACGTGTCCGCCATCAGGCTGAGCATGGAACCGGCCGCCGGATCATCCGGCTTCTTCTCGAGGTAGCCCCCGAGGTTGTCGATGATGTTCTGCGACTGGTCGACTTCCTTGTCGTTCGAGTCGATGAAGGCCAGGCGATAGAGCATGTCGCCCGCGTAGTGGCCCTCGGGGAAAGTGTTCAGGTACTCGCGGCACCAGTGCAGCGTTTCCTTGTACTTGTTCGAGAGGAAGTAACCCATCGCGATGCGGTACATCGCGTTCTCCTTGAGCGGGCTGTTCGGGAAGTCCTTCAGGAACTTTTCCAGCATCTCCGCGGAAGGCAGGAACTCGCCGAGCTGGAACTTGGCCACCGCCTGGTAGAACGAGAAGCGGTCGAGCGAAGGGGACTGAGGGAACCTCGCGGCCAGATCCTCGTAGAACTTCAGCACTTCGGCCCAATTGCCGGTCTGCACCAGCACCTCACCGGCCAGGGTCGCGACCTGCTCGATGTTCGGGGCGTCCGGATACTTGACCATGAAGGCGTTGGCCAGCTCGCGGATCTTCGCGGTGTCCTTCACCATGTTGTAGATCACGATCTCCGCGTAAGCGGCCGCCTGCGCGTCCTGCGCCTTCGGGTACTTCTCGCGCAGCGTGCGGAAGCACAGCAGCGCCTCCTCGAAGCGGTCCATGTAATAATAGCAACGGCCGCGGCGCATGAGCAGGGCGGCGTCCAGATACTCGAGCCCCTCGATCGCCTTCTTGGCTTCCTCGTTCAGCTTGAGCGAGGCGTCCGCCATGCTCAGCAATTCGGAAACGTTCGAGCGCTCGGAAAGCTGCTTCTTTTCCTCGGCCTTCAGCCGCTTGTCGAGGAGGTCGCGCTCCTTGCGCATGCTTTCCAGCGACACCGCCTGGATTTTCAAAATTTGCTCGCGCGGCGGAATCGAGCGGTAGATCGCCAGCGCCGCCTCATAGTTCTCGCCCTGCACCATCTCGTCGCCCTTCACGATCACCTGGTTGGTGTACCAGGCGATCGCGTCGCGCACGCCCGGCTGGGCGATCAGGCGGTCGAGGTAAACGACCAGGTCGTCAAGCTGGCCGGTCTCGGCCAGCAGGCCGATCACCTCCACCGCCGCCGCCGTCTGCTGCGGCGTGCGCACGTCCGAGCCCATCAGCGTGCGGAAGACCCTCAGCGCTTCCTCCGGCTGATCGTTCTGGATGTAGACCTGACCGAGCGAAAGACCGGCCTCGGTGCGGAACTTCGGATCAGCCGCCGCCCTCTTCAGGGCTTCGATCGCGACCGGGCGCTTGGCTTCCTCGCCCTGCTCCATCGCCGCACGACCGATGCCCAGATAGCAGCGGCTCGTGTATTCCCCCTTGGGGAACTTCTTCGCGCACTCGTCGAAGGCCTTTTCCGCATCGGCAAAGTTGCCCCCGAGCAGGTGGGCAAGGCCGACGTTGAAGTGGAGCATCTCGAGGGTGGGCTGCAACTCGGGGCTCTTCGCGTTCGGCGCGTTGCCGAGCGCCTTGATCAATTCCGTGAGTTTTTCCACGGCGGTCGC
>CBFGPU010000709.1:0-2255 GCA_965650715.1 uncultured Haloferula sp.
ACTTGCCAGCCAGGGCGGGATCTTCTTCCTTGTCGCAGTCGCCGTCCTTGCACTTGCCGGCCAGGGCAGTGTCTTCTTCCTTGTCCTTGTCCTTACACTTGTCGCAGTCGGCGACGAGGGTGGACTCTTCCTTTTCCTTCTCCTTGCACTTGTCACAGTCGCCGGCAAAAGCCAGCGGGCTGAGCAGGAGGGCGGCGGCAAACGAACTGAGCACGAGTTTCATCTGAGTATTTCGGTGGTGGGTTGGTGGCCTGAATGGATAACCTCCCTTTAGAACCTCGCAAAGCGGATTTTGTTCCCGAAAAATGGTAATTTCCCCGCGAATATTTTCGCGAGACCCGGCTGAGTCTCAGCGGAGACCGGCGGAAACAGTCGGCAACTTCGCATCCGGGGCCGAAATCCCGCCTTTCGTGATGGCGATCACGAGCGCGACAGCAGCCAGGATGGCCACGAGGGTGACAAGTTTGCTCATGAGGAGAAGGGGAAAATGGATTCCCCCATACCCTGCCACTCCCCCGCTCTTCGTGGCAACCTCGAAATGTCCGATTTTACCCCCCTCCGATGCTCAAGTGGCACGGGCGAGCCCGGCCAGCGCCACCTCCGGCGTGGAAAACTCCACCGTGACATCCAGATTTTGGAAGGCGCCGGCCGGACCGAAATAGCGGCCGCTCACGGGCATGACCCCCCGCGGGTGGTGACTGGTGCCGGTGACGATGTGCTGGTGCGTGCAGCGTTTCCCGGTGGTGGGATCGAAGCCCCGCCAGCCGAGCTGCGGGAAATAAGCTTCCGTCCACGCGTGGGTCGAGCCCCGCGCGGCGCGGGTGGCGGCACAGTCGAGATAGCCGCTGGCGAACCGCGCTGCGATGCCGAGGTGCCGCAGCGTTTCCATCATCAGGGTGGCCACGTCCCGGCAGGAGCCGGTACCGAGCGAAAGCGTGGTCGCGGGAGTCTGCACACCCTTCTGCTCGCGGCGCTGGTAGCCGGTCTTTTCGTGGATGACTTCAGCAAGCCGCACCACGAAGGCCTCCGCGCTGGGGAAGTCGCCGGGATCCGGCAGGGTCCTGATCCAGTCCTTCATCGCCGCCGTCTCCTCGCCATAGACCGGCGTGAGATAGCCCACCACGATGCCGTGCTCGAGCGTGTCGTACGCCAAGGGGTAGGGGCTAGGGCTCTGCGCGGCGGGCGGCGGCATGGCGGGATCGAAGAAGCGCCGCACCACCACATCCACGTCAAAGAGCAACTCCGTGCCCGGCTCGCGGAAGTGGGCATGCGCGATCGAGTTCCCGAAGATGTCCCGCGTCCACACTACATCCGCCGCGGGCGCGATCGCCAGCGCGAGATTCTCCACCCGCAGGTCGTGGCCCTCGCGCGGGCGAACCACCAAGCGGTGCATCTGGAAGCTCACCGGCTCCGCATATATGTAGTGCGTGCGGTGGCGGATGCGCAGCAAATGGCTATCACTCATGGCTCGATCAGGACCGCCTGCCCGGCCAGGTCCGCCGGACCGAGAGGTTGGAAATCGTCCGAGACACAGGATACACTCATCCCGGTCATTTGCATGCTGCCGAAGATCGTCGCCACTGCCGAGTCCGCGGCGTCCCGGCCGTTCGCGATCCGCACCAGCCCGTTCAACGCCGCGAGCCGGGTGGGATCGAAGATGAACCAGCGGTTGCCGATACAGGCTTCGAAGCAAGCATGGAAATCCGGCGGCTGCATGAAGCAGGCATAGCCGGTGAAATAGCGCGCGGGAATCGAGAGCGCCCGGCAAAGCGCGATCCCCAGGTGCGCGAAATCCCGGCACACGCCCGCGCGCTGCGTGAGCGTGTCGAAGGCGGAAGTCCCCGCATCCGTGCTGCCGGAGAGGTAGTCGATGTTGTTGAAGATCCAGTCGCAGATCGCCACCGCCTGGTCGTAGGGATGATCGATTTCTCCGAATTCCTTCCTCGCGAAGCGACCGAGCTGGTCCGACTGGCAGTAGCGGCTCGGAAACAGATAGGGGATCGCCGAGCGCTGCATCTGGGAGACGGGGACGTCGTGCAGTTCCTTGTGGCTTACCATCGTCACCCTCGTCTCCGCCATCACCGCGTAGGTAATGTCCAACTGTGTGGCACCGCCGGTGTCGAGGCGGATGTAGCGGTTCTCGCCCGTTTCCAGGGGAAATTCCTCCCAAGTCACGCCGGGGGTGACGGAGAACTGCTCGTTGGACAGCGTCTGGTTGGAGGTCGAAAGGGCATGGATGTTCAAGAGCACCGTGC
>CBFGPU010000710.1:0-2253 GCA_965650715.1 uncultured Haloferula sp.
CAGCGAGCGCAATTGCTCGGGCTCGACGCGCTTCATGTAGCCGCGGAGGAAGGTCGGGGTGGCGAGGAGGACGTTCACGCCGCGCTGGGCGATCAGTTCGGCAAGGCGCTTGGTTTCGAGGGGGTTCGGATAGGTGACGAGGTCGATCCCTTCGATGATGGGATACCATAGGGTCACGGTGCAACCGAAGGAGTGGAAGAGCGGCAGGCAACCGAGGATCGCGGCACCGGGCTCCAGGTCGAGGCGGGTGCCGAACTGGCAAACATTGCCGAGCACGTTGCGGTGGGTGAGCGGCACGCCCTTCGGCTCGCCGGAGGAGCCGGAGGTGAAGAGCAGGATCGCCTCGTCCTTGTCGCGTTTTTTGCCGATGCGGAACATCGGGGCTAGGACCGAGGCGGGCAGCAGCTTGCCGAGGATGGTCCAGGCGATGATCTTTTTCTTCAGCGAAGGCAGAACACGCTCGATGAAGATGAGGTCGCGGTTCGGCGGCCAAGGGAAGGAGGCGACCTTCCGGACGAAGGGATCGGCCGTGATGTAGCGGTCCAGTCCGGACTGGCGCATGGCCGAGCGGATTGCCTCGTGGCCGGCGGTGAAGTTGAAGTTTACCGGTGTCTTGCCGGCGAAGAGGGCGGCGAGGTTCGCGATGAGCCCGGCCTTGCCCGGCGGCAGGATGATGCCGATGCGCGCGTTGTCGGTGGATTCCCGGATGTACTTCGAGAAGACCAAGGCCGCGCCGAGGATCCGGTCGAAGCCGATGGTCGAATCGTCGGACCCGTCGTGGACCTTGTTCCGGCTATGCTTTTTGAGACCCTGGAGCAGCGCGGTGGCGAGCGAGGTCTTGAGCAGGGGCCGGCGCGAGAACGACTCCTCCACCATTTCGTGGAGGCGCTCCCGGTAGAGGGCGGGGCTGGCCTCCGCGGCGGGAATCTCCTTGCCGATGCCGATGACCGCATGGGGCATGGAACCGGCTCTCTCGATGCTCAGGCTCGCCTCGCGCGGGTAGTCCACCATGACGGGCAGGACCGGCAGGCCGAAGGAGCAGAGGGTCCGGAGGGTCTTCCCGGGAATGTGGCAGGGCATGGCGTTCCGGGCCGAGGACTTGCCGGGCACGAAGATCAGCACTCCGCCGCCTGCGAGCAGCGGTTTCAGCTCTTCTCCCGCGGCGGCGGGAGAGGGTTCGTCCTCCGAAAACAGGGCTCCCGAGCCGGATTTCTCCAAATGCGTCTGGATGGCGGGCTCCAGCTTCGAGTGCTCCTCGATGAACCAGGTGATCTTTCGCCCCGCGAAGAGCTTTTCCAGATGAGGTATCTCGTTGAGGCTGATTCGGCCGGGGATGACGAGGCAACCGCTGGAAGGAAGGCGTTCGGCGTGAAGGATCTGAACGGGACTGGACATCGTGAGGCAGGAAAAACGGAGGAGAAGAGACTTCGCTTGCGGGGTATTGAAGCGAATCGACCGGCGCAGGCACGGATTTTTTGTGGGGGATTCCCCCAAACCGCGGGTCCGGCCATTTCAGGGCTGCGGCATCGTATCCAGGAGGAGCTTCTTGAGCTGATCCCAGCGCATGGGCTTGCCCTCCAGGAAGCTGGTCTGGTTCGCGATCACCGAGACGGAGCCGAAGTTTTCCGGGAAATGTTCCCTGAGTTCCGCGGAAAGGCCGTAGGTGGGGTCCGTGACCACGGCGAAGCGGAGTTCCGGCGCTGCGCTGCGCAGGGCCTCCGCCCAGCGGCGGACGAGGCCGGTCTCAAGGTCGCGGGAAATATCCTGGACCAACTCGACGGTGGACATGTCGGGACGATGGTCGGTGCGGAAGGAGAGGTGAATGGCCTTCCCTTCCTTGCGGATCTCTTCCTCGATGCGGTGCTTGAGCAGCTTGATGTGGGCGAGGTGATGGCGCTCGTCGAGGCGGCGCTTGTGGTCGTCGGTGAGCTTCGTGCCGAAGCGGCTGAAGCGCTCGGGATCGCCGGGCCGCTTCGAGAAGTCGATGAGGAGGCGGGTGATATCGCCGTGGGCGAGGAGCGTGCGGAGCTTGGTGGCGAAAGCCTGAGCGAGATTCAGGGAACCCGGTGCCCAGCCTTCCGTGGAGGTGACGACCTCTTCATAGCCCCGGAACAACTCCTTGTGCCACTCGGGGATGGCGCAGGTGGCGGGCTCGCAGGACAAAATGTACATCGCGAGGAGCAGTAGCAGAGAACGGGGCTTCTGTCGAATCCGGGGTCGCTCAATGGGGCGCGGGAGCACCGCAATTCCAGC
>CBFGPU010000711.1:0-2251 GCA_965650715.1 uncultured Haloferula sp.
GTGCGGTCTGCCGAAGAAGATGGCTCTGACCCTGTTTGAGCCCTTCATCATCCGCCGCCTCAAGGAACTTGGCTACTGCCACACGGTCCGCTCGGCGAAGAAGATGATCGACCGCAAGACCCCGGAGGTCTGGGACATCCTGGCCGAAGTGACCAAGGGTCACCCGGTCTTCCTGAACCGCGCGCCCACGCTGCACCGTCTTTCGATCCAGGCCTTCGAACCGAAGTTGATCGAAGGTGAAGCCATCCGCGTCCACCCGCTCGTCTGCACGGCGTACAACGCCGACTTCGACGGTGACCAGATGGCCGTGCACGTGCCGCTCTCGGTCGAGGCCCAGATGGAAGCGCGCCAGCTGATGCTCGCGCCGAACAACATCTTCTCGCCCGCGTCCGGTCGCCCGATCACGACGCCGTCGCAGGACATCATTCTGGGTGCCTACTACCTCACCTGGGCTCCGGTGCGCACGCAGAAGGACCGCGAGAAGCAGGAGCACCTGCCGCTGTTCGAGAACTCCTCGGAAGTCGAGTTCGCCATCGCATCCCGCAAGGTCGGCTATCACCAGTGGATCCGGATCCGCAACCCCAACATCGGCAAGGACACCGTCTTCGGCGACAAGGAGAACAAGATCCTCGAAACCACTCCGGGCCGTGTCCGCTTCAATGAAATCTGGCCCGCCGGGCTGGGCTTCATCAACCGCACAATCGGCAAGAAGCAGATGTCGGACATCATCTGGCGCTGCTATCAGGTGGCCGGCCAGAAGGGCACCGTGCAGACGCTCGACGCGCTCAAGAGCCTGGGCTTCCGCGAAGCCACCCGCTCCGGCACCTCGATCGGTATCGTGGACATGGTCGTTCCGGAGGAAAAGCCGGCGGTCATCAAGGATGCCTACGAGCAGGTCGAGAAGGTGACCAAGCAGTACCGCAACGGGGTCATCACCGACGGCGAGCGTTACCAGAAGGTCGTGGACATTTGGACCCACGCCACGGACACCATCGCCTCCGCGCTCTATCGCAAGATCGAGTTCAACGACGGCAAGCCGGGCGCGAGCCCGCTGTTCATGATGGTCGACTCCGGCGCCCGTGGTAACAAGTCGCAGATCAAGCAGCTCTCCGGGATGCGCGGCCTGATGGCCAAGCCCTCCGGTGAAATTATCGAGCGCCCGATCACCTCGAACTTCCGCGAGGGTCTGTCCGTGCTGGAGTACTTCATCTCCACCCACGGTGCCCGCAAGGGTCTGGCCGATACCGCGCTCAAGACCGCGGACTCCGGTTACATGACCCGCAAGCTGGTGGACGTGGCGCAGGACGTCATCGTCACCCAGCAGGATTGCGGCACCGCACAGGGCATCACCGTCGCGCCGATCTATGACGGCGACGAAGAGGCTGCCTCCTTGGCAACCCGCATCTACGGCCGTACCTCGTGCGAGCAGGTGAAGGACCCGGTCTCCGGCGAGATCGTGCTCGATTACGACCAACTCGTGGACGAGAAGGCTGCGAAGGCGGTCGAGCGCATCGGATACGAGAAGCTCAAGATCCGCTCGGTGCTCACCTGCGAGTCGAAGCGCGGTTGCTGCGCGAAGTGCTACGGCTTGAACCTCGCCACCGGCAAGCCGGTGAAGATCGGTGAAGCGGTCGGCATCATCGCCGCCCAGTCGATCGGCGAACCCGGCACGCAGCTCACCATGCGTACCTTCCACGTGGGTGGTGTCGCCGCGGCGACCTTCAAGCAGCCGATCATCAAGGCCAAGAACACCGGCCGGGTCGTTTACAAGGACCTCCGCGTGGTCGAAAGCGCCGAAGGCAAGTGGGTCGTGCTGAACAAGAACGGCTCGGTGTCGATCCGCGACAAGGACGGCCTCGAGCTGGAAAGCCACCTCATCGTCATCGGCTCCGTGATCGAGATCAAGGACGGCGACGACGTGAAGAAGGCCGACACCGTGGCGACCTGGGACCCCTACAACGTGCCGATCCTTACGGAGAAGCCGGGTAAGGTGGAATTCCGCGACATGATCTCCGGCATCACCGTCACCAACGAGACGGACAAGGAAACCGGCAAGAAGGTCATGGTGGTCACCGAGCACAAGGAAGACCTGCACCCGCAGGTGGTGCTCGTGGACGAGAAGACCAAAGAGATCCGCGCTTCCTACTCGATCCCGGTGGGCGCTCACCTTTCCGTGAAGGAAGGCGAAGTGGTCACGGGGGGCACACAGCTCGCCAAGACCCCGCGCAAGGTGGCCCGCACCAAGGACATC
>CBFGPU010000712.1:0-2243 GCA_965650715.1 uncultured Haloferula sp.
CCAGAGCAAAAAACCGATGGTCAACCTCTACGAGGACGCTCCGCCCGTCGAGATCCCAAAAGGCGAGGGATAATAGGAACCTGCTGCCTGTCACCGGGCCCACGGATGATTTTCCGCTACCGTGGAAGGTCAGGCGGGTTTATGTGGAGGCATGAAACGCGGTGCCGAACGACTGGTGGTCCTGCTCGCGATCCTCGGAAGTGGAATCGCAGGATGGTGGATCACCCGCTCGGCGGACGTGCCGCTGCCGCCGAAGTCGGCCGCTCCCCAGCTACCTCCGAAGCCGCTCTTCGATCCGCCCCCCGCGGAAAGCAAAACGGGCAAGCGCGACGAGGTGCGGCTCCAGCGCGATAGCGATGCCGAGAAGGAAGGGGCCTTGCAGAACCAGCGCTCGATCCAGTTTTCGGACCGCGCCGCGATGGAACGCTTCCTGGCCGCCGCGAAGGACAAGGGCATCGCGATCCTCGGCTCGATCGACCGGCTGAATGCCTTGCACGTGGGCTTCCTGTCTCTCGATGATCTGAACGCGCTGCTGGATGGCAGCGAGGAAACCGGTTACGTCTATCCGGTCTATCTCCCGACTCCGAAGTCGGAAGGGGTGCAGGAAGGCGCGGTCGGAATGGGCGACAGCCTGCTTTCGTGGCTGGGAATCACCGGCGACAATTCGGCTTTCGGCACGGGAGTGAAAGTCGGCATCCTGGACACCGGGTCCACGCTTCCGAACGCAAAGAACGTCTATCTGGTCGAACCACCGGCGAACGGCGCGGATTGGAACGGTCACGGCACGGCGGTGGCGGACCTCATCGGCCAGATCGCACCGGCAGCCGAGCTGTTCTCATGGCGGGTGGCCAACGACAGCGGGCAATCCAACAGCTTCCTGCTCGCGCAAGGCATCCTGGCGGCGGTGGACGCGGGAGTGGATATCATCAACATTTCGATGGGGTCCTACGGCAATTCCGGGCTGCTCAAGGATGCCGTGGAAATCGCCCATGATGCGGGAATCAAAATCTTCGCCTCCGGGGGCAACGATGGCTACGAGCAGCTCTCCTACCCTGCCGCCTACCCGGGCGTGGTCGGGGTCGGGGCCGTGGACGCAAACGGGACCTATTTGAATTTCTCCAACACCGGCAACGTCTCGATCACGGCTCCGGGACTTGACCTGCTCACCGCATGGACGGGCGGGCAAACCGTCTATTTCACGGGTACTTCGGCCAGTTCACCGATCGGCGCGGGAGTGCTGGCGGCGACGATGTCACAGGGAGGCAGCCGCATCAGCGGATCCATGGCGTACGACCGGGTAACCGCGAACCTCAACGACGCGGGAGCCCCGGGGGACGACTCCTACTACGGCGGAGGAATGGTGGATCTCGGCCGGATTTTCCGTTCCGGAACCGGAGGGATCGCGGATGCGGCCATCGCAGCCAATTACGTGACAACCACGGCGAACGGCCAGACCCAGCTCCAAGTGGTGGTGCAAAACCGTGGCACCGCGACGCTGGTGAACGCGCCGGTCCAGGTGACCACGCCGGCGGGCACCAGCACGATGTATGTTTCGACTTTGCCGGCCGGCGACATCGCCACCTTCACGCTGCCGCTCACCATCCCGGACGCGGGCGCGCGAGTACAATCCCAGGTTTCAGGTGGTGCAGGCGACATCAAGCCGTCAAACAACCGTCGCACCGATGGCTTTGCCGCACCGACTTCGAATTGACCGCCTGCTTGCCGCCGTGGCCTTGCTGGCCGCGAGCTGTGGAGCCGCCGAAATGAGCCAGGCTCCGAACGGCGCGGCGCGGCCCGCAAACCAGCTCGATATTTCGGGGAACGCGTGTGGCCCCGCTGCCTTACTTTCATCGTTCCGGTGTGGGAACGCCGCTTGGCAGAAGGCGGCGGAGGCACTGCCGGGAGAAGACGACCGCGCGCAATTGCGTCACTGGATCCGGTACCACGGGTTGCGGCCTTCGGAAACGCTGAAAGGCCGGACCCGATGGACCACCGCGGGCATCAACGTGGAAGATCTGGTGACGGCGGTGAACGAGATGAACCGCCCGCTCTACCTTCCCGCCATCGGGCACGACGGGCTATTCCGGCAGGGGAAGGAAACACCCGCGAAGCTTTTGCAACGGAGCCGGGAACGCATGCAGCGCTCGTTGGAGAAAGGGATTCCGCCGATCCTGAGCCTGCGGCGCCATGTCCTCCGGAGGGGACAATGGATCTCCGTCCAAGGCCACTTCGTCACGGTGATC
>CBFGPU010000713.1:0-2241 GCA_965650715.1 uncultured Haloferula sp.
GATGGAGGTGAGGGCGATGGGGAGGTAGGAGCAGAGCGGCACGTCATCGACGCCGACGACGGAGAGGTCCGCGGGGATCCGCATGCCGGCTTCGAGGGCGGCACGCATGGCACCGATGGCGGCGAGGTCGTTCATGGCGAGCAGTGCGGTGGGGCGCTTGTCGGGGCGCTTGCGGAGGAAGCCGGCGAAGGTCTCGCAGGCGCTCTCGACGGTGTGGCCGGTGCGGAGGATGTCGATATTCGCGGCGGCGATGCCGCGGGCGGCGAGCATTTCCTGGAAGAGGCGCGGGCGGTTGCCATCGGCCTGGCCTTCGGCGAGGGCGCTGAGGAAGGCGAAGCGGGTGTGGCCGAGGCCGCAGAGGGCATCGACGGCTTCGCTGAGGCCCTGGGTGAAGTCGGAGAAGACGGCATCGACGGGGAGTGGTTTTTCCGGGATGCCATTGCCGAGGGCGACGAGCGGGTGATTCGCCTGGGCCATCCCGGCGAGCTCGGTGCGGAAGACCTCGTTGTCGGAGAGCCAGAGCACGCTGCCATCGACCTCGAGGTCGGCGAGGTCGGCGAAGATTTGTTTTTCGCGGACGAGGGAGGAGCGGCAGTTTTCGACGATGAGGTTGTAGCCGCGTTCCTCGACGGCGGCTTCGAGTTCGTCGGCGAGGGTGGAGAAGAAGGGGTTGGTGAGGTCCTGGATGAGGAGGCCGATGGTGTGGTAGCGGCCGGAGCGGAGGGCGCGGGCGGTCTTGGAGGGGCGGTAGCCGAGTTCCTTCGCGGCCTGGAAGACGCGGGCCTCCGTTTCCTTGGAGGCCCAGGAATTCGGGCGGCGGTTGAGGATGGTGGAGGCGGTGTTCACCGCGACCCCGGCCCGCTCGGCCACGTCCTTGAGACGGATGCGCTTGGTCATGTAGGAACAGTTCCTATCAGAGGGAGGAGGGACAGGAAGAGTTTCTTGTGTCGCGGGTGGGTGGGGGAAGATGGGTGGGAGAAGCTCATGGCGATTCGAGGGGGGGGGAGGCGAGCCGCCGGAACGACGCGGTCGTTCCGCTACGGAAGGCAGAAAGGCAGTCCGCCTGAAGGCGGGACTACGCACCCTTGATGGCGGGCCGCCTGAAGTCGTTCCGCTACGATGGGGGTGCGGAAGTTCCGCGCATCCTTTGGATGCGGGGCGGGTTTCATGCTGCGGACACCTGTTCCGGCTGCCGGATTCGGGGCTGGACGGGGTGTGCCGAATAGTTATCTTTTTCCCCCTCATGTCCTGCCGTCCCGTCATCGTTGCCATCGGCCTGCTGCTTGCAGGTCTCGTTCCGGCGTCGGCGGGCGAGAGCGATTATTTCGACTGGGCGGATGCGAACGGGCTGGTGGGCGTCTTCGCCGATCCGGAAGCGGATCTGGATACGGACGGGATCACGAACCTGATGGCGTATGCCTTCGACCTGGCGCCGATGAACGATCCGGATGCCTGGGAGAAGCTGCCGACGCTGGCCTTCATCGGCGATCCGCCGGAGCCGCTGATGATCTTCGTGCTGCCGCCGGAGATCCCGCGGGACGTGTCCTACGTGGTGGAGATGGTGACGGACGAGGGGAACCGGATCGAGATCGCGCGCAAGGACGGCCGTGCGCCGTGGAGGGGCACGGGCGAGATCATCCGCCGCAAGCTGGAGAACGGCAGCACCGAGGTGACGGTGCAGATCCCGCTGGATCTGGACGTGCCGGAGGGGCCGAAGCCGCTGCGCCTGCGGGTGGAATTCGCGCCGTGAGGGTGGCGCTCGTTTTGGTAGCGGAAGCACTCGGTGCTTCCGGCGGTTCGCGTTATCCCCCGTGGATCGCCAAGGGCTTTTTTCCCGCGTACTGCCTCAGCCGGAGGACAAGAGTCCTTCCGCCACGAATGGTAGGCCGAGACCTCAATCCGGATACTTGAACTTCAACTCTCCCTCGTAGCGCTCGCCCTTCTTCGGGATCAATCCGCGGGTGAAATCCCGGATCTCCTTCCACAGGGTGCGGAAGTCGCGGTAGGCCTGCTCGTCCTCGCGCATCACCTGCTCGCGCGTGCGACCGTCGAGTGAGGAAACCCCGTGGCTGCTCACCACCAGCTTCGGATTCCGCTCGAAGAGTTCATGCCATGAGGCGAGCGAGCCATGCTTCTTGCCGCTCAGCAGGTCGATCCGGTGATACGATGAATCCGGCCCGGTCTGGAACACGCCGTCCGCGGTCTTCTTGAAGACGCTTTCCTTCTCCAGCTTCGCGAGGA
>CBFGPU010000714.1:0-2239 GCA_965650715.1 uncultured Haloferula sp.
TTGATGGCGACGGACTCGCGGACGTCGTCGGTGTTCTGTTTGAAGGCGAGGCCCCAGAGGGCGATCTTCTTCTCGCGGAAGACCCAGAGCTTTTCGCGGATCTTGTTGAGGAAGCGATCGAGCTGGTTGGCGTTGATGCTCTCGACTTCCTTGAGCAGGCCGAAGGGCTGGCCGAGGGTCTCGGAGATGTGAATGAAGGCCTTGATGTCCTTCGGGAAGCAGGAGCCGCCGTAACCGAGGCCTGCATTCAGGAAGGCACGGCCGATGCGCTTGTCCATGCCGATGCCTTCGGCGACCTTTTCCACGTCGGCACCGGAGGCCTCGCAGATGTTGGCCACGGCATTGATGTAGGAGATCTTGAGGGCGAGGAAGGAGTTCGCGGCGTGCTTGATGAGCTCGGCGGAATTGATGTCCGTGACGAGCACCGGAGCCACGAAGGGCTCGTAAATCTTCTGCATGTACGCCAGCGCGCGGTCGTCGTTCGAACCGATCACCACGCGGTCGGGGTGCAGGAGGTCATCGACGGCGCAGCCTTCGCGGAGGAACTCGGGATTCGAGACGACGCCGAACTCGACGCCTTCGGGAGCGTAGCGGCGGACGGTCTGCTCCACCTTGTCGCCGGTCTTCACCGGCACCGTGGACTTATCCACGATCACGCGGTAGCCGAGCTCCGGGGTGAGGCATTGGGCGATCTCGCGGGCGACCTTTTCGATGAAGGAGAGGTCCACCGAGCCGTCCGGCTGGGGCGGGGTGGGGACGGCGATGAAGATCACGTCGCCGTTCTTCACGCCTTCCTCGGTGGAGGTCGTGAATTTGAGGCGGCCGGCGGCCACGTTCGACTTCACGAGTTCCTCGAGGCCCGGCTCATAGATCGGAACCTGGCCGGCGAGGAGCGTGGCAACCTTCTCGGGATTGTTATCGACGCAGGTGACTTCGTGGCCGACTTCGGCAAAGCAAGTGCCGGAGGTAAGACCGACATAGCCGGTCCCGATGATGCTGATTTTCATGATGTAGGGGGGGGTGAGCGCGCGTGGTCTAGCAGCCTTTGCCGACCCGTGCAAGCCCCGCGAAAGCGTAATTCGGGCCGAATTTCAGGCGAATTGCCGCCAGAACAGCTTGGCGGCGATCCCCAGTCCGATGACCGCCACGATCACCCGGACGGCCGTGGCGGGGATGCGCTGCGCGAAATGACTACCCAGGAAGTACCCCGGGATGGAGCCCGCGATCAGGAACCCGGCGAGCCGCCAATCGACGCTCCCTTGGGCGATGAACCAGATCACCGAGGCGACGTTGCAGACGAGCGCGAGCAGGGATTTCAGGGCGTTGATGCGGTTCACATCGCGGAGGCCGAGCAAGCTGAGCCCGGCCATCATCATGATCCCGATGCCAGCGCCGAAGTAGCCGCCGTAAACCGCCACGCCGGTCTGGAAGGCGATGCCCCAGGGTTTTGGGCGGTCCGGTTCCTCCTCCCCGGCGTGTTCGCCCCGCTTGCGCTTCAGCCAGCGCTGGATCGGGGCATTCAGGAGGAACAGGAGGGTGGCCATCAGCAGGAGCCAGGGGACCACGGTCTCGAAGACCGAGGGCGGGAGCGCGAGCAGCAGCATGCCGCCGCCGAGGCCCCCGAGCAGGCTGACGATGCCGAGGGGCAGGATCCACGATTTCACCTCTGCCAGGCGCTTGCGGAAGGCCCAGACGCTGCCGGGCATGCCGACGAAGAGGGCGACGGTGGAAGTGGTATTGGCCAGCACGGGTGAAAGGCCCGCCGTCATCAGTGCCGGGAAGGTCAGCATGGTGCCGCCGCCTGCCACGGCATTCATCACCGCCGCGAGGAATCCGGCGGCGAGGACGATCCATTCGGCATGCGTGGGCACGGGCGGAGCAAAGCGGATTCGGGCGGCACCGCAACCCCGGGATTATCTTCCGCTTTTGGAAAAAGGGTGCCACACTTTCCGTTCCGGTAACATGGTTGCATGTAGTCCTCGATGAGATCCGGAATCCTCGCCTCGCTTCTCATGCTCCTCCCGCTGGCTGCGGCGGAGCGGCCCAATATCGTGGTCGTGCTGATCGATGACATGGGCTGGGGAGACTTCTCGTGTTTCGGCAACCAGGAGGCGAGGACGCCGAACATCGACCGCTTGGCGGCGGAGGGGCTCCGCTTCCGGCAGTTCTATGTGAATTCGCCGATCTGCTCGCCCTCGCGCTGTGCGCTGACCACCGGGCAGTATCCGCAGCGCTGGAG
>CBFGPU010000715.1:0-2236 GCA_965650715.1 uncultured Haloferula sp.
ACGAAGATCACCCGCCCCCACGCATCTTGAGACTCCTGCCAACGCTTTCGGTAGTCGGCTGCAAGCTCAAGTCGTGCTTGCCGCTTCTGAGAAATAAGTATCCCTACCTGGGCGATTCCGACTACGACCAAAAGGCCGGTAGCTATTGCGGTGATCGTTGCGTCATCCATTAGCCGGAACTCGGGAGTTTATTCCAGAACATCGCGATGGTCTTCAAAACCACCGGAAAATCAACCCCTTATATCCCGCGTTCTTGCAAGCTATCGCTCACGTAGGATGTCGGTCCGGCGCGGGAAAATGCTCCCCAATGGGCAATGGTCTGCAAAACCGCAGGAATCTGTCCTTGGAGGCGCGATAGGTGGCAACGGCAAAACCGGCGCTTTTCTCGCGCGAATACAGGATAGCGCTCCGATGCGCGTCATATCATGCAATCTGATCTCCCCATGCCTCCCCACTGGTTCCCCCGAAATCCCCCGAAATCCCCCGTTCCTGTCGGCACTCACGCTCCTGATTGCTCTACCGTCTCATACGGGCCCAGGACCTCCGCCCCATCCCTTCCGCGTGTTCTCCCCCAGCCGCATCCGTTCGTGACAGCCGCCCTCCCTCATGGATGCTGCCCGGGTGAATCTGCTGACCATTTCCTCCCTCAAGGAACAGGCGGGCGAGCAGCCGCTCGTGGCCTTCATCGATTGCGAGTTGCAGTCGCGCAGCCTGCGCCAGACGAAGGCGGGGAAGCCCTATCTGGTCCTGACCTTCGCGGATGCCACCGGCAGCTTCAATCTCAACGCCTGGTCGGACGCCCCGCTTTACGATGCCGCCAGCGGCTTGCCTGACGGCACGGTGATCCGCCTCGATGCCCAGTGGACCCAGAACCAATACGGCGTGAATGCCGCCAACATCGCGTGGGAACGCTTGAGCGGCGATGAGCTCGAGACCTTCTTCGCGGGTGATGCCGCCACGGCGGAGAAGCAGCGCCGCGATTGGGAGACGATCCGCACCTTCTGCTCCGGCATCCGCGATCCCCGGCTGCACGCGCTGGCCGAGCACTTCATCACCGATCTCGGTGCGAAATTCCGCCGCGCCGCCGCCGCCCGGAAGAACCACCACGCGCGCCGTGGGGGCCTCTCGGAACACGTCGCGCAGATGATGCGCATGGCGGATCTGGTCTGCTCGGCCTACCCGCAATTGAACCGCGACCTGATGATCGCGGGCGTGCTCTTCCACGACTGCGGCAAGCTGTGGGAAAACCAGTATCCCGAGCGGGGCTTCGGCCAGGGCTATACCCTCCACGGCGAAATGCTCGGCCACATTCCGCTCGGGATCGAACTGGTGAACAAACTCTGGCGCGACGTCGCCGATGCCCCGGAAGCGAAGGATTGGCTGCCGCTCGAACCACCGAGCGAGACCGTGCGCCTGCACCTGCTCCACCTCATCGCCAGCCACCACGGCGAGCTGCAATTCGGCTCGCCGACCCTGCCGCGGACCCCGGAGGCCTTTGCGCTTCACTACATCGACAACCTCGATGCCAAGCTGGAGATGGTGAAAGATGCTTACACGCAGGCGAACGAACTGGCGGAGGGCATCTACGAGAAGCAGTTCCCGCTGCCAGCCAATCTGGTCGAGCCCTTGCCGTCTTTCGGCGCGCCCGCTTCCGTTCCGGGCGCGGACGAAGCATGAGAGATTCCGCGCTTTTTCCAGCAAGCGGCGGCTTGCGGATTCCGCGAAACCGATCAGGTTGGCGGGCATCTTGTGAAACCATCGGGCGAATGCCGGGTTTCCCCTTCGCCACCATGGAGCATTGCCAAGGCACTTTGATCCGGCTCACCAAGCTGACCGACACCAGTTGGATCGTCCACTGGTTCACGGCCGGGCACGGGCTGATCAAGACGGTGGCGAAAGGTGCCCGGAGCCCGAAAAGCCCCTTCGCCGGGAAGCTCGACCTCTTTTTCGATGCCGAAATCCACTGGTCCCGGGCGCGCAGCGGGGAGCTCCACGGGCTTCGCGAAGCCTCCGTGACCGATACCCGGGAGGCGATCCGGCGTGATTACAATGCAATGCTTTTGTGTGGCTATTGCTGCCGGCTCTTGGAGCTCTCCGTCGAGCGGGACCATCCCGAGCCGGACCTCTTCCAGCTCCTGCGCCGCGCCCTGAACCATGTCGCGGAAAGGGGTGCCTCGGTACGGGCGATGCAGCACTTCGAGCAGGAATTGGCTAAAAATCTGGGGATTGCCCGGGA
>CBFGPU010000716.1:0-2222 GCA_965650715.1 uncultured Haloferula sp.
CCTTCAGGGAGATCGGGGCGGGCAAGGGGGGATGCGGGGAGCTTGGCCGCGCAGCGACCGAGGAGCCAGAGTCGACCGTCCTGATCCAGCCATGCGGCATCACCGGTCCGGTGCCAGACTTTTCCCGCGACGTGGATTTTCGTCTCGCTGTCGCCGAGGCCGCCGAGGTAGCCGGAGAGCACGTGATCACCGGTGACGACCACTTCGCCGGGCTGGCCTGCCGGTTGGCCAAGGAGGTCGAATTCAGCGGTGGAGAGTTTCGTGAGCGCTTGGCCCCAGTGGTCGCGGATCACGCGGAGTTCCACTTCCGGCACCGGGATGCCGGCGCAGAGACCGTGGCCCGAGCCGGTGCGGGCGACCAGGGCGGCATCGTACTCGTGAGCGCCGAGATGGCTCATCGGTTCGGCCTCGGTCGAGCCGAAGACGGCGGTGACCTCCGCTTGCGGAAGAGAGGATTGAAGACGCTCTAACAGGTCGGGGAAGACCGGTGCCCCGCCGGTGTAAACTTTTGCCAGCACTGGCAAGGGGCCGGGGCCTGCGAGCAATGCCTCGAAGAAGGCGGGTGAGGCGGCGCAGCGGTTGACGCCGTGGCACTCGCATTGGGCGCGGATTGCAGCGGCGTCGGCCTTCCCGGGCGAGCGCAGGTCGGTATCGGCGAGGACGCTGGTCAAGCCCGAGGCGAGGTTCGCAAGGACAAAGACGGGAAGCGTGATGAGATCGACTTCGCCGTCCTCGAAATCGAGGGCCTTCTCAAGTGCACGATGCTGGGCAAGGAGGAAGCCGTGCGTTCTAACAGCTGCTTTGGGGACGCCGGTGCTGCCGCTGGTGAAGGTGATCAGCGCGGGTTCTTCATCCGGGATATCGGCGAGAGGCGAAGGGGCATCGGCGGTGTGCCAAGAGGAGGTGCCGGGGAAGTAGCCGCTGGAACGGATCGCGCGCGGGATCCGGCGCAGGCCCGGGATGGCGAGCCGGAGTAGATGGGCCTTCCACGGGCCGAAGAAGGCGTCCGGTGGCAGTCGCTCGCAGCAGAGTGAGAGGAAGGCGCGACCGGCGGAGGGATCGGCAAGCATGACCCGCAGGCCACCGTGGAAGGCTGCGAGGAGAATCTCGTAGAGTTCGATCGAGACCGGCTGGAAGACGAGGATGGTGCTGCCTCTGGCAAGGCCGAGTTTCTTCAAGCGGGTGCTTCCGCTTTCCACCCGCTGCAAGAGTTCGGCGAAGCTGACGCTGCGGTCGCGGCCCTTGTGTCGGTCGATGAGGGCGGGGCGATCCGGGTGGAGCGCGGCCCGCTGGCGGAGAAGTTCTACTAAATTCATAGTAGTTTCGAGAAGAGGGCGTAGCGCCGGAAGGGCGTGCCCTGGTGGCGACCGGTGATCTTGAGCGAGGTGTTCGTCTCGTGCTGCAGGGCGTGGATGGCCTCGGTGAAGCCTTTCTCGCGGCCGAGGCGGTGGACTTCATCGACCAGGAGACTGCCGAGTCCGGCGCAGCGCGCCCCGGGATCCACGGCCAGGGTCTTCACGATCAGGGCGGGTTTCTCGCCGCGGGAGGCCGCTTCCAGGTCCGCGATGGCGAAGACGAAGCCGCAGGGTGCTCCGTCCTTCTCGGCGATCCGGACGAGGTCGGCATCGACGAGGTCCTTCACCTTGCGGTAGCCGGCGAGGAAGCCTTCCTCTTCCAGCGGGGTGTAGAGGAAGTTGTTCGCGAAGCTGCGCAGGCTGATGGCGTGGATCGCGCGCAATTCGTCGTCGTAGCGATCCGCATGCAGCGGACGGATGACGACGCCGGAGCGTTCGAGGCGTTCCTTGAGGGAAGGCGAGACCACCGGGCTGCCATCGAGCGGCATGGCGGAGGAGGAGTAGCGGGACAGCTCGCGGTAGCCGGCGGCATGCCACCATGCGGGGAACTCCGGGTTGTTGCGCGGCTCGAGCAGGAACGGTCCGCGCCCGTCGCTTTCGATTACGAAGCGGTGCTTGCGCCAGGTGTTGTCGTTCATCGGCCCGATGGCGATGGTGCAGCCCGCTTGGCGCAGCCGTTCTTCGGCGGCCTCCAGAAGCCGGGCGGTTGCTTCCCCGCTGAACGACTCGAATCCGCCGATGGTGCCGACCTTGTGGAAGGTGGCCATCGCGCGCCGCAGTTGGTCGGCCTCCGATGGTGTGAAGCCGCCCGCCACGATGGCGATCTTCATGGCCTGCTCCTGGAACAGCGGCACGCCGAGGGTTTTC
>CBFGPU010000717.1:0-2222 GCA_965650715.1 uncultured Haloferula sp.
TAGCGGTGTTGAGAGCTGCGGCCAGCATCATCCACCGGAGGGATCGGAAGAGATTCGATGTATTCATGGCGGAGCGATTCACTGGACCCTCTTTCGCAAGGGCCATGCCATCCGCCTTCCGCCGGTTAGTGCTGAGATGCTTGCGACGATTCGCGGGTGTTGGCGCGCGCCGATCTGCCCTTCCAAGGTCGCGCTGACGCACCCTCCGTCATGCGGATTGTAACCCGCACTCCACTACTCCTCTTCGCCGGCGCTCTCGTCCTCCTCGACCGCCGGCAGATCTTCCTCGGAAATCACCGCGGAGCCGGTGTCTTCCGCGAGCACTTGCTCTTCGGCGGAAACCACGGCTTCGGGGTTTTCCGCGGGGGCTTCCGGCTCGGGCTCTTCCTCGACAAGCCGGCCGCCGCTTTCGAGCAGCATGAGGACTTCCTGTTGCACCTTGTCGACCTGATCGAGCGGGATGTCGGGATCGCGGACGATGAAGACATCCCCGAGCTTGCGATGCTCATAGACCCGGAGGATGCCGCCGGGGGTGCGCTGGGTATCGGTCTCGCGCAGGACCTTTTGCCGCTCCAGCATCACGGCGAGGATGTAGCGCACGTTCTCGGTATGCTCTTCCTCTTCCTCCACGAGGCGGCGGAGCAGCTCCTCCGGGCTTTCCTTCTTGAAGGCGTCCGGCTTCTCCGCTCCGCCCACCGGGGCGTGGTAAACCGTCTTCCAGAAGCAGAAGGCCTTCCCGTCTTCCTCCGTGCGCGCCTTCCAGGCATCGAGGCTGAAATCCTTGCGCAGGTAGCCGGACGACTCGGGGTCCGGAAACAGCGCGGTCATGATGGTCTCGCCATCCTCGAAGGGACGCTCGGTGGCGGCGCAGGCCCGCGCGCGGGAACGGATGTGCCAGGATTCGTGGAGTGCCATGGAACGGGGAAGCGGTCGCCGGAATCAGGCTCCGGCCGGCAGGAACTTCATCAGCGTCTGGTAGATCGGGCGTCCTGCCAGGCGGCGTTGGAAGAGGTATATGGCGATCGTGCCGAAGACCAGATTGGGCAGCCACGCCGCCCAGACCGGCTTGAGATGGCCCGAGGCACCGAGATTCAGGCAGACGTTCGAGACGAAGAGCATGCCGGCGCAGAGGAAGACTGCCATCGCCACGCCGCCGCTGGTGCCGCGGCGCGAGAAGACCACGCCGAGCGGGGTGGCGAGCAGCACCACGATCAGGCAATTCACCGGTTGGGCCCAGCGGTAATGCCACTGGGTCAGGTGGCCGCCGCGGCTCGCCCAACTGGTGTCGGGATTCGCTTCGAGCCAGTCGTTCAGGTCGGGGATGCCGAGCTGTTCCGCGGGCAGGCCGGGCCGGATGATCTGGGTCGGGACTTCTTCCCAGCCGTGGACGACCATTGGGTCGGGCAAGCCCTTCACGAAGTCCGGCACGCGCCTGTTGCCGAAGACCCGCTTGCGCGGCGCGGTGAGAGTCCAGTCATGGGTCATCGGCGACCAGGCGGCGGTCTTGGCCGAGATAATGGTGTCGAGCCGGCCGTCCGGGTGTTCCTGGATCACGGTGACGTCCTGGAGGGGCACGCCTTTCTGGTAGTCGCGCGGGAAGGAGCCCACCATCCAGAGCCGCCGGGCGGTGAAATTCCGGTAGCGGATGTTCGGTTCCGCCACGCCGCCGATGCCTTTGGCTTCGCGCAGGATCGAATTCTCCGCGCCTACCGCAGCCGGTGCCCACTGGTAGTTCAGGCCGGCGCAGAAGACGGCGGCCAAGGCTCCGGCGACCAGGAAGGGCATCGTCAGTCGCGCCAGGCCGCGCCCGGTCTGGATCATCGCCACGATCTCCCGCGAGCGCGACAGGCGGCCGAGGCAGTAGAGGATGGAAAGGAGCAGCGAGTAGGGCAGCAGCATTACCAGGATCTCCGGCAGGCGCACGGTGTAGAGCTTCAGCGCGAGCTGGCCGGGATTCTGGGCGAGCTTGAGATCGTCGAGGTTGTCTCCCAGATCGGCGACCAGCCAGACCACGAACAGCCCGGCCAGGCAGATGAAGAAGATCGCGAGGAACTGGCGCGTGACGTAGCGGGCAAGGGTGCTTCCGCAGAGATAGAAAACCCCTCCGAGAGCCGGCAGAAAGCAGAGCCCCATCGCGATCAGCGGACGCAGCGAGTGGGCCCCTGCCTGCACGCCGGGGAAATTGCTCAGTTGCTCTTCTACCAATTCCCGCTCGAGGGGTC
>CBFGPU010000718.1:0-2216 GCA_965650715.1 uncultured Haloferula sp.
TGAGAACTTTCCGAATTCTATATGTTGTTCCTTTGTTTCTGGCTAGCGTGGTCAGCGTTGCAGCGACTGGTGGACAACTTGCCGAGATGGAGAACGAGACCCTGTTACGGGCCTTCGACGATTGGACAGTGCCCGGCTATAGCGAGAGAGCAAGCTGAAGAGTGAGCTGGAGAGCCGTGAAGCGTCCGCTCTGATTCAGAAATGCATGGATGACGAGCGGCTGAGAAAGACTTTGCCAGCTTTCCCCCAATACATTGTGCGCGATCAGCTGAGGGATGATCTTATTAGCTATATTCTCGAGGAGCCGGGGGTTTGGTATTCCAATGAATCCGGAGAAAATCCCGTTGATAAGGTTGCGGTGATGCAGGTGGGAGGCTTCGTTGATAATGCACTGCGGGAGGAATTTTTTCTTTCACCGGATGACCCCGACATATCGAGGTTGAGTAAGGCGATCTTCCGCAAATCGACGCGATATCTGGTGGCAGACTTGTTCGAGCGCGTGACCAAAATTGAAAAGTCTCAGCGGGGTCAAGGCGGGTATGATGGAACGCTTCTTTGGAGATGCGGTTGCCTCGGAAGCGGGCCGTTCCTTGGGTCGCCTGCCAGATTACACCTTCCATTGGTGGGCGTCGATTTTTGTGGGAGTGATCGTGGTGGTCGGCTTGGTCCGACGTGGTTGCCACCGGCGTATGGCATGATGCTCTGCTTCTCTTTCCCCCGGCCCCCTCAACCCCCCAAGCAAACACCCCGGGTTTCCCCGGGGTGTCGCGTGTAAGGGATGACGTCGCGTTTCGGTGTCTCAGCGCCGGCAAAGGTTCTGCACGATGCCCACGGCACCCGCGGCGACGAGGCGTGCGGCTTCCTTGCTGGTGATCACCTTGCTCTTCGCGAGCTGGTGCGCCAGCGAGACCACCGCGCTCAGGTAGCGCCCGGGCTTCTTGAGGTCCAGGGCAGGCAGTGCGGCGAAACGGTCGGCGAGGGTCGTTCCCGTGGCATCGACCTGGTTCGGCACGGTGCTGTCCACGCCGAGGATCGAGACGGTGGGATCCATGATCGAGTTCACCACCGCATCCACGTCGTCGAGCAGGCCGTCCCCGTCGGTATCGGGGATCGGGATCTCCTGTTCGATGTACCAGAAGTTGCCCGCGCCTTTTCCACCGGTGGTGGCATCCGTCAGCATGTTCTCGCCGGCGGCGAAGCCGAAGCCCGGCAAGGGCTTCATGCCGGAGCCAAGGCCGGTGAGGGATGTCGCGGCGAGATGTTCGAAGAGCACGCTGGAGTCCGCGCCCGAGATGACCCGGATTCCCCCGGCCCGGCCTGAAGCAAGCGGAGCCAGCCCTGGCGAACCGATCAGGTAGTCGGCGATTTCATCGCCATCGAAATCGAGGCTGCCGCCGACGTTCACCGGCTGCGAAGCCGGAAGCCCCGCGACCGAGAGATCCCGGATGGTGGTCAGGTCGGCGCCGGAGACGAGGTAGGCCCCGCCACCGGAGAAGCTCCCCACCATCAGGTCCGCGATCCCGTCGCCATTCGCGTCCGCCGCCGGGGCGAGCGTGTAGCCGAGACGGATCACGCTGCCCGCTCCCAGCAGGGTCGAGGCCACCGCGTCGTCCGAACTGCGGTAGGTGGTCACGCGCCCGACCGGGATGCCGCCGCTGCGGAAGCCGTAGGCACCCACCGCGAGGTCGGCCCGGCCGTCGCCATCGATGTCGCCGATCGCCGCGAGGGCCGTGGCGAAGGAACTGAAACCGATATCGGAGGCGATCGTGCGGAGCACCGAGCCATCCGCACCGGACAGCACATAGACCGCGCCGCGGTTGCTGGACGCCATCGAGGCGCCGACGAAGAGGTCTTCCGCGCCATCGCCATTCTGGTCGCCCGCGTTGGCCAGCATGCCGCCGAATTGCGATCCCGCCACACCGGTGGTGACGGTGACAAGGGAGCCGTCCGTGCCGGAGTAAACCCGCACCGTGCCGGTGCCGAAGCCGGTGGTTCCCGTATAGCCGGGGGCACCGACCGCAAGATCCGTCACGCCGTCGCCGTTGGCATCTAGCGCGGCCATGGAGATCCCGAAGAACTGCGAGGCAGCCGCAGAGGCGGGGGCGTAGGTGCGGAGGTGAGAGCCATCGGCACCGCTGACGACGAAGACGAGGCCCGATCCAAAGAGGCCACTGGACCGGTAGCCTGGATCGGAGATGGCGAGATCGGCCGTGCCG
>CBFGPU010000719.1:0-2209 GCA_965650715.1 uncultured Haloferula sp.
GACGAATCGCAGGCGGCCGAAGGTGAAGCCCCACCGATACGCGGCGCGTGCGCTGGACACCGCGCCGCCGCCGCGCTTCACCCCGCTTCATCCGGAGGCCCAGTTCTTCCGGGATCCGTGGACGGTGCGTTCGCTCCAGGACCTGTTCTCGATTTATCTCGCGGAGATCTCCATTTCGACCGGCGCGGTGGTGGGGAGCGGTTTCCTCGCCGCGGGCATCTACCGCCGCTGGGTGATCGATGCGCCGGCCTTCCTTGCGCCCGTCACTTACGTCGCCGCCCTGGGGGTCATCTTCAGCTCCATCTACATCCGGGGGAAATTCTATCCCTCGCCGGTCACACGTGCCCGGATCCGTTCCACGCTCCTGGCCTCCTTGCTTCTGCTCGGCCTGCACTCCGCGTTCTATTTCATCCTACGGGCGGCGGGTTGATGGGGCGGCTTTCGGTGGCGTAAGCCGCGTGCCGGGGAAGAGCCGCCTTTGTAGAGGAAGCACCCGTGCTTCCAGCTTCCCCCCATCATGAATTTCCGGTGAAATCCGCAGCGCCGCGGCCTTTCCGCGCGCTATTCGATTGACCGCACCCCTCAACTCGAAAAGAAGGGCGCGACTCTAACTCCTCCTATCATGGCGAAACATGCCCCCGCTTCGGCTGGAAAACGGATCGGAATCGCCCTCGCGGCGCTGACTGCCGCCATCGCCACCTGGTCCTTCCGGGCAGGCCCCGAAGCCCATTCCCGGGGAACCGCCATCAATCCGGTCCCGGAACTGGCAGGCACTCCGCCGACCCAAGCCGCCGACTCCCTCCCCGCGGTGGAACGCGACCAACTGCACGCCGCGCTCGATGCCGCGCGCCGCGAGGTCGTCCGCCTTTCCGAAAACGAAGCTGTCTTGCCCGGCAACGAGGGCGCCCTTTACTTCGCGCACAACCCCGCCGGTCGCGTGAGCGCGGACTTCCTCGCCGACCGCGTGCGCTTCGAGACCGGCCCGGAAATGTCCGCCGGACTCCGCTTCACCGGCAGTTCTAACAACTCCGCCATCGAGACCAGCGGGCACCGCGTCACCTACCGCCACGGCGGCGGCATCAGCGAGTGGTTCGAGAACGGCCCGGGCGGCATCGAGCACGGCTTCACCTTCAACTCCCGGCCCGCCGCCGCGCGGGAGAAGCTTCAGGTCGATCTCGAGCTCGACGGCGCGACCGCGGTGCCCGGCGGGAGCGCGGAGGAACTCCTCTTCTTGAACTCCTCCGGCGAAGCGATCCTCTCTTACGCCGAGCTCAAGGCATGGGACGCCGAGGGCACCGCCTTGCCCGCCACCATGGCCGCGACCGATGGCGGGCTGCGCCTCGAGATCGACGACCGCCACGCCACCTATCCGGTGATGATCGATCCGCTGGTCACCGCCTTCGAGCAGAAGCTCCTCCCGGACATCACCGGCGAAGGCCATCCGCAGGACCGCTTCGGCCTCTCGGAGATCGCGGTGGATGGCGATACCGCGTTGATCGGTGCGGTCGGCAGCAATTGGGCCTGGGTCTTCACCCGCACGGACGGCATCTGGAGCATCCAGGCGAAACTCGGGTTTCCGACATACCAGGGCTACGGCGGGTCGTTCGGCCATGCCGTCGCCCTCGATGGCGATACCGCGCTCGTCTCGTCGAGCATCGGGGGCCGCATCCAAGTCTATACCCGCAGCGGTACCACCTGGTCCTGGCAGGCGGAGCTGCGCTCGGCGAACATGACCTGGTGGAACTTCGGCAACTTCGGCTACGACCTCGCGCTTGATGGCGACCGCGCGCTGATCGGCATCCCCGGTGACCAGAGCAACCGCGGTGCCGCCTGCTTCTTCACCCGCAGCGGCACAACCTGGACCGAGGGGCAGGCGATCTTCCCCGCGGATGGCGAGGCGGACGATTACTTCGGCTACTCCGTCGCACTCGACGGGGATACGGCGCTCATCGGCGCACCGCTGGATTCGAGCCCCACGGTGCCAGACAGCGGCAGCGCCCGCGTGTGGATTCACAACGGCTCCCAGTGGGTCGAGCAAGCCACCCTCCGCCAGCAGGTCGCCACGACCGGCGATAGCTTCGGCTCGTCGGTGGCGGTCGATGGCGATACCGCCCTCGTCGGTGCGCCCGGCGATGACAACCTGGCAGGCTCCGCGAATGTCTTCACCCGCAATGGCACCCTCTGGGCCCACCGTGCGAAGCTCGTCATC
>CBFGPU010000720.1:0-2201 GCA_965650715.1 uncultured Haloferula sp.
GCCCTTCTGCCAGTTGGCCCAGTTGTCGGCAATGAGCCGCCCATCGATGTAGATGCGCGTGAGGCCGGCCGAGTAGATGCCGACGCGATGGATGCCGCTCTCCTCGGGCGAAAAGCTGCCGGTGATCGGGATGGGAACCTGGCAGACCTTCGACGTGCGGCCGAAAGAGGCGGCACCGATGGAACTGATCCTGCAGGCCTTCGTCGAGTCGGGCGGGAAGGTGCTGGATTCGTCCCCCATGTACGGTCGTTCCGAGGAAATGGCGGGCTACATGATCGGGAAGTTCGGGCTGCGCGAGAAGCTTTTCGTGGCGACCAAGGTCTGGACCACCGGCAAGGAAGAAGGCATCCGGCAGATGGAGGCCTCCATGGAAAAACTGAAGGCGCGGCCGATCGACCTGATGCAGGTGCACAACCTTCAGGACGTGGCGACCCACCTCGACACCTTGCGCGGGTGGAAGAAAGGCGGGCTGGTTCGCTATCTGGGCATCACCCACTACACGGCCAGCCAGCACCAGGCCGTCGAGAAACTCTTGGAAACGGAGAAACTCGATTTCGTTCAGATCAACTATTCGGTTGGCGAACGGGAGGCGGAGAAACGCCTTCTGCCGCTCGCCAGGGAGAGGGGCGTGGCGGTCATTGCAAACCGGCCCTTTGCGGGCGGCGAGCTGATCAAAGGCTTGGTCAAGAAGCCGCTTCCCGGTTGGGCGAAGGAAATCGATTGCGATAGCTGGGCGCAGTTGCTGCTGAAATGGGTCGTCTCCCATCCCGCGATGACCTGCGCGATCCCCGCCACCTCGAAGATCGACCACCTGCGCGACAACATGAAGGCGGGCCTCGGGGTGATGCCGGACGACGAGATGCGGAAGCGGATCGCAGAGGCCGCCTCCGCCTGATGATTCAGGAGGCGGAGGTCTTCACCAGCAGGCCTTTTTCCCGCGCGGTGCGAAGGACCTTCGAGAACAGCAAGCCGGCGAGGCCGAGGTAAACCGCGTTCAGGCCGAGCGCGATGGCGAACTGCCGGAAGTCGAAGCTGCCGTCGAGAATGGCGGCCCGCATGCCCTCGAACACATGCGAGGGAGGCAGGGCCATCGCCACCCCCTTCATCCACTCCGGCAGCTCGCTCATGGGATAGAACACGCAGGAGAAAGGTTGGACCATGAAGGGCAAGGCCCACGCAAGCGACTCCGCCCCGTGCCCCCAGCGCAGGATCAGGGCAATGGAGGCGATGCCGAGAGCCCAACCGAAGAGCATCAGGTTCGCGTAATAGGCGATCAGGCCGAAGTGGAGCTGGAAGAGATTGAAAGAGTAAGCCGCGGCGGCAACCGCGATGAGCATGATGGCGGTGATGCCGACGCGCAGCAGCCCGACGCCGAAGGTGGCCGCAATGTAATCCGTCATCCGCACCGGTGCCGCGAAGATGTTCAGGAGATTGCGGGTCCAGACATCCTCGAGGAACGAGATGGAGACACCCTGCTGGGCTCGAAACAAGGCATCCCACAGGATGATCGAGGCGATCAGGAAGGTGATATATTGCGGGAAAACTCCCCCTCCCTGCTTCTGGAGGTACATCGTGAGGAAGCCCCACACGAGCAGCTGGACGAGCGGCCAGAAGAAAAGCTCGAAGGTCCGCATCGGGTTCTTCGCATAAAGCAGCACGTAGCGGGTCAGCAGCGCGCGAATGACGGATGGCTTGAACATGGCGGAGTCGCGCGGGTTTCCCCTCCGCGTGCGGGGAGAATCCAGCGCGGATCGGAGCGGCGTCAAAAAGAAAGCGCGCGCGGGACCGCCTCACTTTGCTGGACGAGCGGGGCGAGCCGCACCGATAATCCGGGCAACCCATGAAGACGTCCCGTGCTTTTGTCTCCGGAGCCGCCGTTGGTGCCCTGGCCATGTGGCTGGCTTTGTCCGGGGAAAGGGCGGCTCGCGTCGAGGGCATCGCGGAAGGCTTCTCCCCGGGGAAGAGGGAGCAGGGTGCCGCTGCCGGAAAGCCCGAGGACCGGATGCGCAGCGCAAAGACCGCTCGCCCCGGGAAGGACCAGGACGCCGACGGCGACGCTATCGTGCTCGACGAGGACGACGAGGATTCCCCGGAAATGCTGCGGGTCCGCGAAACGATGGCCAAGGAGCTGCTGGCAAGGACGCAGCGGCGAATCGATGAACGCGTCGCGGTCCTCAAAACCCGCTTGAATCTCGACGACG
>CBFGPU010000721.1:0-2197 GCA_965650715.1 uncultured Haloferula sp.
GACCAGTGCGCAGGGTGGGTGTAGAGCAGGCGGACCCAGAAAACGCCTTCGATCTTGTTGATCTCCCGGAGGAGCGTGGAAAGGGATTCGCCCTTGGTGGAATCGACCGGCGAACTCGGCTTCGGCCGCTCGTCCGTCCACTGGTCCATGCCGAAATAGGTGGTGTCCTGGGAGATCAGGTTGATCTCCTTCACCCCGGACTTCACCAGGGCCTCCACCTCGCGGACCACGGACTCCTGGGTGCGCGAGCGGTGGCGGCCGCGGATCTGCGGGATAATGCAGAAGGTGCAGGTATGGTTGCAGCCCTCCGCGATCTTCACGTAGGCGAAATGCTCCGGTGTGAGACGGAAGCGCGGCGTGGTGTAGTCGGGCACGTACTTCGGCTTCAGTGTCACGTAGTCGCGCGGATCGTCGGTGGCGGCGGGTCCCTCGGTCTTGGCGACTTCGTCGGCGTTCTTCTTCCCCAGCAGGTTCTCGATGATCGGAGC
The DNA here is from genome assembly GCA_965650715.1 of uncultured Haloferula sp. GTDB lineage: Bacteria > Verrucomicrobiota > Verrucomicrobiia > Verrucomicrobiales > Akkermansiaceae > Haloferula. The sequence continues at coordinate 489 of CBFGPU010000721.1, forward strand.
GACCTTCGTGATCTGGTCCAGACCGATGAAGGCATCGACTTCCGGCATGATGCCGGGCAGATCCTTCGCGAAGCGCTGCGAAAGACAGCCGGCCACGATGATCTTCTGGCGGGCCCGGTCGGGGTCCTCGCCGCGGGCATTCACCGCGCCGAAGACCGCATCGATCGACTCCTGTTTGGCCATGTCGATGAACGAGCACGTGTTCACGATCAACACGTCGGCCAGCTCCGCCTCGGAGGTGAGCGCCATGCCGGCTTCCGCGAGGTGGCCCATCATGACTTCCGAGTCGATGAGGTTCTTCGCGCAGCCGAGGGAGATAAGACCGACGGTGGTGGACATGATAAATGCGGAGTCTGAAGTGGAACGAAGAGGCCCGCCCTTGGATCAGGCGGGCCGGGAAGATCGGTGCTGCGTGAACGGTGTGGCTCAGAGCGGATCGAGGATCAGCTCGTCGCCCGGCTGGGGCTTGGCCTCGGGGAAAGATCCCATCGGGGTGGCGATCGCGCCTTCGATGCTGATTTCCCCGACCTTGAGCCTGCCGAGGATACCGGAGTTCCTGCGCACGCAGAGGATCGTCTCGGGCTGCACGTTGTCCGGCATCAGGATTTCGATGGTGGCGAATCCGCCGAGCTCCTGGTCGTCCACCCATTCCTTCACCCGTCCGATGAGCATGGCATCGCGGATCATGCGGGCGCGGCGACCTTCATTGTCGCGGGCCTCGAGGACATGCCCGGCCACATAAGCGGCTTCGTTGTTGGCGGTCTCGGCATTGCGCTCGGCCTTGGACTTCTCGGCTTCCAGCTTGGCGAGTTGCTCTTTCAGCGCCTCCACTTCAGCGGCAGCCGGTGCCGGGGCGGGTGCCGGTTGGGCGGCGGCGGCCTTCGCGGTGGCTTCTTCGAGAATCCTCTTCTGCCGCTCGGTTTCGAGCCGGTCCTGCTCGATCTGCAGTTGCTGGATCTGGGCCTTCAGCTCGGCCACCTCGTCCTTGCTGGCGCCCTTTTCGGCCGGGCCGTCCTTGTATGCGACGGCCAGCGCCCCGATCAGCAGCGCGACCGTGGCTCCGAGTAGAATCTTCAGCGTGTCCATGGGGGCGGAGATTGCGTGGCCCCCGGCGGCTTGTCAACGCGGTGGCAAGGGGGTTAGAAGACCCTTTCCGGCGGGGCTATTCCCATCCCCTTCAAGCGCTTTTGCGCGACCCGGGTGCGCCAGAACAGGAATCCGCCCCAAAAGATCAGGTACGCGAGCGTGAGCAGCCAGTATGGAATCCAGAGGGTGGAACTGCGGCTGACCGTCGAATGTTCCCAGTCCAAGGCGGGCAGCCAAGCCGTCGTCGCGGCGTCCCGTTCGGATTTCCAGACCGGAAGCGGTCGCCAACCCGGGCTGACCCAAGAGGAAATCCACAGTGCTCCCGCCTTGCTGCCGAAAGAACGGTAGGGTTGCACCTTGCTGGGAAACGCCGGGGGCCGGATCTCGTCCCGGATTTTTGGCAGCGGAGGTGGATAGTAGGGGGAGAGGGGCATGCGCCTTTCTTGAGGCAGCGCCGTGAGATCGAAGCTCAGAACATCATCGGGAGGATTCCAAGGGCCGAACGGGCTCGCTTCTCCCGAGATCCCCTGGCCATTGGGCAGTTGAACCGGCTCGCTCACCTCGATCATTGCCAAGGGAAGCGTCACCGCGGCATCCTTCTCCACCGGCGGCCACACCATCGC
>CBFGPU010000722.1:0-2183 GCA_965650715.1 uncultured Haloferula sp.
AAGCCCTTGTCGGCCATGCGGCCGTTGATGAAGCAGGGCACGTGTTTCAGGGAGAACTCCTGCTCGGACCAGCACTGCGAGGCGGCACCGGAGAGTTTCAGGCGTTCGCGGAAGTTGCGGATCGCTTGCTCGTAGTCGGAGAGGCGGGTCTTGAAGTCGGGGTCCTCGGGGATGGAGGGCATGCCGGCCTTCTGTTCGGCGGCGATGGCGGTGGAGGCGCCGGCCTGGATCGCCTTGATCTCGTTCTGGAGGTCGAAGAGGCCGAGCTCCTCGATCTCCACGCCGATCGATTGGATCGAGGCGAGGTTGTAGTTGCAGGACTCGAAGTCGCGCGGGCGCGGGCCGAAGAGGCCGAGGGTGGCATTGCGCGCGCCCTTCACCACCTTGACCATCTTCTCGAAGTGCTGGATCTCCGCGACGCCTTCCTCGGCGGAGACGATGGGCAGTTCGGGGATATGCACGCGGTCCTGAACGTCGCGCTTGCGGATCGCGAGGGCGGCGGAGAGCAGGCCGCAGAGGGCGTCGCCGCGCTTTTGCAGGAGCGTCATCGCGTTCTCTTCCGCGGCGGCGATGAGGAGAATCGGGCCGGGGAAAGCTTTGACGAAAGCGGCATCCTCGATTTCCGGGGAGAAGTTGCCGAGGAAAAGCACGGCGGCATCGACACCGGCGGCGACGAGCTCCGCGGCGGCATCGGCGGCGTGGGTGCGGGTCTCGATGATCGCGCATTCGCCATCCGGCACGACGAGCTCGATCCCGGCCTCCCGGGACAAGGAAATCAGCCTCTCGGAACGCTCCGCGGCGAGGGCGCGCGGGAAGCAATTGCGGGAAGCGGAGACGAAGCCGAGACGGACATCAGGCGAGTATTGGCCAAGGGGCAGGTACATGAGGAGGACGGTTTGGAATGCGCGGAAGCTAGGGTGCGCGCGGTCCCCCGGCTATTACGGAAACGACAAACGGGCGCGAAAGACCGTCATAGCCTTCCGGCATGTCACTCCGGAGGAGGCGCGCTCAGCGGACGGTCCTTTTCTCCGGCAGGGTGCTGCCATCCTGCCAGGAACCACCCACGAGAATCTGGCGGAAAATCTTCGGGACGCCGCGCACGCCTTCGTTGATGAGGGAAGCGAGCATGAGCATGGCGACGCGGCCGGTTTCCTCCGGTTCCTGGTCGATGCCGGCATCGGCGCGGGCATCGAGGACGGTGGTCACCGCGACGCCGACGTCCTCCGGCACGCGGATGCCCTGCTGGCGGAGGAGGCGCGGGATGCCGGGGATGTCCGTGTAGATGGCGTCCACCTCATGCCGAGCGATCCATGTGGCGATCTCGCGGCCCATCGCGGGATTCGCCTCGCCCGTTACCGAGAGGATCGGCACGCGGTCCTCTTCCGCTTGGGCCCGCTGGGCATAGAGGAAGCCGGCGGTGAAGAGGTGGCCGCGCTGCAAGGCCCGCTGCTCGTCGGTGACGAGGCCGATGCGGCGGTAGCCCCGCTTGAGGATCTCCGCGAAGGCGAGCCGGGTATTTGCCACCTGGTCGGAGGTGACGAGGTGGGTGCGGGGCTCGGGCACGGTGCGGCCGAAACGGACAACCGAATATTCATGCCAAGGAAAATCGCCCCAATCCGGCGCGGTGCCCTGCGGAGGCAGGAGCAGGCCGGTGATGCCGCGTGCGCCGAGGATCTCGTGGAGACGCTGGGGAGTGTATTGGGCACCGAAGCGGAATTCTTCCAGGCGGTAGCCGCATTGCTCCGCCGCCGCGCTGGCACCTTTCCAGTAGAGGTCGAACTCCTTGTGCTTGCGGAGATCGGCGGGGTCCGGCCAGGCATTGATCCACCCGATGCAGGCGGCCACGGGACGCTCGGACTTGGCCTTCCGGTACTGCGCCAGGGCGGCGAGCATGGGGTCAGGTCGATAGCCCAGTTCCTCGGCCAGCTTCTGCACCCGCTCCTGCATCGCCTTGGAAATGCGGGGATGGTTCCGCAAGGCGAGCGAGACGGTGACGTGGCTGACGCCGATGGCTTTGGCGATGTCCCGCAGGCTCACGCGGCGCGGTTCGGGCTCGGGATCGGGGAATCGGGGAACTTCCCCGCGGGCATCAAGGCGGTGACCGAATGGTTCCCGGCCAAGGAGCGGGCGTTCGCGATCGGCGTGTTCAACGCCGGATCGAACATCGGCGCGATCCTCACGCC
>CBFGPU010000723.1:0-2180 GCA_965650715.1 uncultured Haloferula sp.
GGATGTGTGAGGGTGCAAGGTGCGAGGATTCCTTCTGCGGGCCAATGGCCCGCGTTCCCGGGGGGGGGCTCAGGCCGAGAGCAAGAAGCCGCCTACGATCCGGTCCCTGTTTCTCACGGGCCGCACTTCGGCGGCGAGTGCCGCCATGAACTCGGTGTAATGGACCAGCTCCATGCGTCCGTCGTGATGCTCCACGATGGCGGTCATGCTTTCGACCCAATCGCCCGAATTGAGATAGCGGACATCGCCTACCTGTTTGTCCTCCGGCGTGTGGATGTGGCCGCAGATGATCCCGTCGCAATTCCTCTTGCGGGCGAACTCCTGGAGTTGCTGTTCGTACTCGCCCACGAAGTTCACCGCGGATTTCACGCGGGCTTTGATCGCCTTGCTCACCGAATAGTATTCTTTCCCCCGCCAGGAGCGGTAGCGATTGTAGATCCGGTTCGCGCGGAGCAATGCATCGTAGCCGATCGCGCCGAGGACGGCGACCCACTTGTGGTTCGTCGAGACGGCATCGAAGCCGTCGCCGTGTACGACCAGATAGCGTTTGCCATCCACGCCCTTGTGGATGTGTTCCTTCACGAACTGGAGTTTTCCGAAGCCGAGCGGCAGGAAGCGTTCGAGGATGTCGTCATGATTGCCGCGGAGGTAAACGATCTCGGTATCATCCTTCTCCATTTTCTTCAACACCGTGCGGATGAACTTGCTGTGCCGTTTGCGCCACTTGGTGCCGCGCTTGAGTGCCCAGCCGTCAATAATGTCGCCGTTCAGCACCAGCTTGTCGCAGCGGGTGTGTTTGAGGAAGTCGATCACCTCGTGGACCTTCGCATCCTCCGTGCCGAGGTGGATGTCCGAAAGGAAGATGGTGCGGAAGTTCCGTTTCGGCCGCTTCTTGCGTTCCTTTAGCGTGAGTGTCACGGGTCCCCTCGCCTCGCTGGCTTCGACGAGATGGCTTTCGAAGGACTCGACCACCTGCTCCCAGCCCAGCGATTCCGCGGACTGCCGCGCCCGCGAACGGAAGCTCTCGTCCCGCCAGTTGTGCAGCGAGGCGAAACACTCGCCGAGATAGGCATCTCGGTCACCCTTCGGGCACTTCAGGCCGTTCCGGTCGTGCTCCACGTGGCGGGCGGAGGCGGCATAGTCGTGGCTCACGGTAATCAGGCCGCTGGCCATGCCTTCGAGCAGGACATTGCCGAAGGTCTCCGTCTCGCTGGGGAAAAGCAGGATATCCGCCGAAGCATAGTGACGGGCGAGATCTTCTCCCGTCTGCATGCCGGCGAAGTGAACGAAGGAATGCTCCGCCTGGAGCTTCTCCCGCAGGGGCCCATCACCGACAACCACGCAACGCAGGTCCGGCACGCGCTCGCGCATCTTGCGGAAGCACTCCATCGCGAAGGGAAGGTTCTTCTCGGCGGCGACCCGACCGACGACAATCGCGACCGGCGATTCGGCCCGTGCCCCCCACTCCGCGCGCAGCGCCGCGTCGCGTTTCGCGGGATCGAAGAGAGTGGTGTCCACGCCCCGGCCGAGAAGGCGGACGTTGTTGAAGCCCTCGCGGCGGAGCATGTCCACCACGTCGTTGGTGGGAGCCATCGTCAGGTCGGCACGGTTGTGGACGCGCTTGAGATAGGCCATCGCCGCCGGCTGGAGGCCTCCGAGGCGGTACTGCTCCATGTACTGGTGGAAATTGGTATGGAAGCCCGCGGCCACCGGGATCTCGAGCGAGTTGGCGGTTTTGATCGCGGAGCTTCCGAGCGGGCTCTCGGTTGCGACGTAAACGGCGTCCGGGCGGCGTTTCAGCCAACGCTTGCGGAGCTTGAAGGGACCCGGGAGCCCCACGCGGACCTCCTTGTATCCCGGCAAAGGCACCGAGGCGGCGATCGTTTCGCCCTTTCCCCCGCCCTCCCCCGTACGAATCACGTGGACCAGATGTCCCTTGCGGCGCAGGCCGTCGCAAAGGCGACCGAGCGTCATGGCCACGCCATTGACGTCGGGAGCGAAGGTATCGGTGACAATGTCAATTCTCATGGATATTCAAGAGTTCCAAATGAATCGCAATCAGGGTGTAGCATGGGCGCACGCTTCCCCGTTTCACCTTTCAAGTGGCGATTTCGACACCTCCCTTTGCCTCGGTTCCGCCCCCGCCGGCCCGTCACGATTGTGCGGGTTGACGCCCGGAC
>CBFGPU010000724.1:0-2178 GCA_965650715.1 uncultured Haloferula sp.
ATGAACTGCTGGGGCAGGTGTCGAGCGACATTCCGAATGCATCGGTGCATCTGGCCGAGGGAAGCCCGCTGCATGCGGTGCTGGACTATGTGAAAAAGAACGGGGCGGACCTGGTGGTGGTGGGAGCGCACGGCCACGGGGCCATGGCGGCACTGCTGCTGGGAAGCGTGGCGGAGGGGCTGGTGCGGAAGGCCGCGGTGCCGACGCTGGTGGTCCCCGCCGGGGAGGAGAAGTGAAAAGGCAGCGTCACGGGGCCCATGCCGCGCGCAACCGGAGGAAGCGACGCGGGCTGGTGCCAGGGGCGAGATCGCTGAAGACGGCGTATTCGAGATCGCCGATGATCGGGGCGGTGGCGATCGGTACCTCCGTGATCGGCAGCCAAGGGCCCTCGGGTGCATCGGCGGCGAGAAGCTGGTAGAGAATGCCGCTAGCGCCTTCCGGCCGGAGCAAGCGGATTGCTGGATAACGGTCCGGTGCGGTGCCTACCCAGGTGAACTGCGCATCGGGCTGGTCGGAGACGAGCGGATCGGTCGCGAAGGCGAACTCCTCGAAGTTCAGGCGACCGTCGCCGTCGGGATCGGCGGAGACGGCGGAAACCGCGGAGTCCGCCTGTTGCGGTGCGGTGAAAGTCGCCGCCGTCCAGGCATCGAATGTGCCCGCCGCCGGGACATCCGCGGTGCCGGGGGTACCGCCGATGCTGCCGCTGACCGCCCAGCCCTCGGCATTGCCGTCGCCCGCCGGATCGTTCGGGTGGCGGCGCACGAGCGCATAGCCCGCGCCATCGGCGGCGGCGGGCCAGGGAGGAGCATCGCTGTAATTCACGCCCCGGATGATAGTTTCCTCCGGCGTGTAGAGGACGAGGTCTTCGCCGGCATTGTTGAGCTGGCCGGAGTACTGACCCGCGACGGGCTTGCCGCTACCGTAGCGGAGCTGGAAGGCATCCAGATCCGACACCACGAGCAGACGCGCTCCGGGAGCAAGGGTGCGACCGGTGGGTGCACCGGTGAAGTCGAAGGTGATGGCCCCGTAGAAATAGACGCCGTGCAGGTCCACGGCCTTGCTGCCGGTATTGAGGATCTCGACGAATTCGAAGTCCTCGCCATCATCGAAACCGGCGGCGATCTCGGTGGGGGATGGTTCGGCCGGGTGATAGAGGATTTCCGAAATCGCGAGGTTCGCGGGAGAAGCGGGTTCCGTATCGAGCAGGAAGGTTGCCTCCGTCACGGCGCTCCAGGTGGCACCCTCGCGGGCGCGGACCCGGAGCGGACGCTCGCCGGTGCCGGTGAGCAGCAGCGGCGTGGTGGAATTCGAGCGGGTGGCGGTGAGCGAGAGATTCATGCTCACGTCGGAACTGGTGGGAGATGCCTGATGGATCTCCACCGCGACGATGTTTGTGCCGTTCACCAGGAGCGACGGGGAGATGCTGAGGGGAGCGGTGATCTGGTCCTCGATCGCGTTGCCCGTGTAGTAGTTGTAAGCAGGATTCACGGGGAGGCTGCCGGCCACGCGGGTGCCGTTCAGATACACCGCATAGCCATCGTCGTACTCCACGGTGAGGAGGAGACTGGTGATGCCCGCCAGGTCGCCGGCCGTGAAGCTGCGCCGGAAGTAACAGGTGGCGGCCTTCTGGTCAGGGGCGACGTAGGTGATCGGGATGACGGTCGTTTCATCGTTGTCCCCGTAACCGAGTTCGGCTGTTCCCACGGGCCAAGCGCTATCGTCATACGCGGGCGCTTGCCACGCGGTGCCCCGGTTCACTCCGTCCGATTGGTAACGCCACCCTGCGGCGGACCAGGGGATCAGTGCCTCCGACGAGCTTTGGGGCGTGTAAACGAGCGCTCCCGGCCGCAAGGCACCCCCAACCGCGCGGGGGTCGCTCCCGTCGGGCATGTAGTAGAGTGTGCCGGATGGCGGGCCGGAGATCACCGCTTCCACACCGCTGTCGTGATACCCGCCGAAGGGGGAGATCAAAGGCGCATCGATCGAAGGATACAAGCCGTCGGCGCGCAGTTGGTTCAGGACGACTGCCGCGCGCGGAGCGTGGTAATTCAACAAACTGTTCTGGGCGCCGATCCAGGTCTGCCGGGTGCGAGGGGACGTAGGGGCGGAGGCATCCCCCCAGCGGGCGCTTTCCGCGATGATCGATTGGTCGACATCCGCGGCGAGTTTGTTCACCCG
>CBFGPU010000725.1:0-2177 GCA_965650715.1 uncultured Haloferula sp.
GGAGCCGGGGCGGGGTCGGTCTTCGGGAGAGCCGGCGGCGGCGCGGGCTGCGGTGCCGGAGTGACGATGATTTTGCCATCCTTCTGCACGACCTCGATCACCCGCTCCTTGGTGTTGCTGTAGGAGATCAGGTTCGGGGTGATCTGAGGCTCGAAGACGTAGCCCGCACCACCGGCGGCGACCACGCAAAGCATCGGGAAGAAATACTTCATCTTGTTGGCCGATACGTAAGGATTCCGGCCGCCCTTTGACCAGATTTTTCCAAGTAAGCACAAAGTGGCGAAAGGGAAACCGCCAAGCCGCCAAATCCACCCGCGAGGGCCGGAACCGTCGCGGTACATTTTCTTTCCGCGCGCACTTGGCCACCCGCGGATGCCTCCCTAGCTTCCCCCCATGCCGCGACTTTTCCTCCTGGACGGGATGGCCCTCGTTTATCGGGCGCACTTTGCCTTCATCCAGAACCCGATCCGCAACTCCAAGGGGGTGAACACGTCCGCGCTCTACGGCTTCACCAACACGCTGCTGACGATCCTGGAAAAGGAGAAGCCGACCCATCTGGGCGTGGCCTTCGACACGTCCGCGCCGACGCCGCGGCACACGCTCTACCCCGCTTACAAGGCGCAGCGCGACGAGATGCCCGAGGAGCTGGCCGCCGCGATCCCGAACGTGAAGCGGCTGTGCAAGGCTTTCCACATCCCGCTGCTGGAAATCGACGGCTACGAGGCGGACGACCTGATCGGCACGCTGGCAAAGCGCGCGGAGCCGGAGGGTTTCGAGACCTACATGGTGACGCCGGACAAGGATTTCGCCCAGCTCCTGAGCGCGACCACTTTCATGTGGAAGCCGGGCAAGAAGGGCTCGGAGCACGAGGTGATCGGGCTCCAGCAACTGCCGGAGATCTGGGGGGTGAAGAATCCGCACGAGATCATCGACCTGCTCGGGCTGATGGGCGACACGGTGGACAACATCCCCGGCGTGCCCGGCATCGGCCCGAAGACGGCGCAGAAGCTCATCGCGGACTACGGGTCGGTGGAAAACCTGCTGGCGAACCTGTCCGCGCTGAAGGGAAAGCAGAAGGAGAACCTGGAGGCCCATGCCGACAACGCGCGGCTCTCGAAGGAACTGGCGACGATCATCATCGATGCGCCGATCGAGGTGAGCTGGGAAGACCTGGTGCTCTCGCCGCGCGATGACGAGGCGGTGAAGGAGTTGTTCACGGAGTTCGAATTCCGGACCCTGACCAAGCGGCTCTTCGGTGAAACGGCGGCGGCTTCCGCGAAGGGCGAGGTGGAAAGGGAGACGCCGGTGCAGACACAGACGATCTTCGAGACCTTCAAGAAGATCGGGGACGTCCCGCACACCTATCATCTCGCCGACACGGCGGAGAAGCAGGCGGAGCTTTTCGCGGAGCTCGCGAGGCAGACGGCATTCTGCTTCGACATCGAGACGACCTCGCTGGACCGCTTCGAGGCGAAGCTGCTGGGGGTAGCCTTCTCGTGGCAGGCGCACGAGGGCTGGTATCTCCCCTACTCCGCGGATCTCCACGCGCAGCTGAAGGAAGTGCTGACCGGACCGGCCCTGAAGACGGGCCATAACCTGAAGTACGATCTCTCCGTACTTCATCACCACGGGATCGAGGTGGAGGGCCCGTTCTTCGACAGCATGCTGGCGCACGCGCTGGCCTGTCCCGACCAGCGGCACACGATGGACTACGTGAGCGAGACGATGCTCGGCTACTCGCCGATCAAGCTCGCGGAGATCGCGGCTTCGAATCTCCAGCCGGACCTGCCCGCGCCTCCATCCGACGATCTCTTTTCTTTTGCGGAGACGAAGAAGGCCTCGAAGGAACTCGATATTTCGGCGATTCCGCCCGAAACGCTGGCCGAGTATGCGGCGGAGGATGCCGACGTGACCTGGCAGATCGCGGAGAAGCTGCGGCCCCTGCTCGCCGGGCAGGAGAAGGTTTGCCACGAGATCGAGTGCCCCCTGCTGCCGGTGCTGGTGCGGATGGAGATGGAGGGCATCTCGGTCGATCCCGCGGCGCTGGTGGAGATCGGCGGCCAATTGCAGCAGCGGATCGACGAACTTTCCGTTTCGATCGCCGCGCATGCGAAGCGGCCCTTCAACCTGAACTCGCCGAAGCAACTCGGTGAGATCCTCTTCAACGAACTCGGGCT
>CBFGPU010000726.1:0-2176 GCA_965650715.1 uncultured Haloferula sp.
TGGCAAAAGCTCATCGCGATCCCTCCCGGATCGCCTCCGCCCTGCGTGCTTTCCGCGAGAACCTTTCGCTGCTGACGGCCCGACCCGTCTGACTCATTTTTTTGCCACCGACTATACCGACTAGTCGGTATTCTCAAAAACCGAACCCCTGATTCCTCCTAGATCCATGAATCCGACACTCGAAATCCAAGAACGACGCACTGAAATCCGCCCGGATCTCCTCGAAGCCTTCGCCGGCAAAATGATGGTCGAGATGGGTGCCGCCGTGAGCGGTGCCCTCGCCCTGCTGGGCGACCGCCTCGGAATCTACCAAGCTCTCGCCAAGGCCGGACCCGTGAGTTCCGGGGACTTGGCGAAGACGACGGGCCTCGATGAACGCTACCTCCGCGAATGGCTCCATGCGCAGGCGGCGTCCGGGTACATCGACTGTGATCCGGCAAAAGGCCTCTTCTGGATGAACCCGGAGCAAATCGCGATCTTTGCCGATCCCGACAGCACCATCGCGATGAGCGCGGGCTTCTACAGCATCTCCGCGGTGTATCACGATGTCCCATTGCTTGAAGAAGCTTTCAAGAGCGGGAGGGGCGTGGCATGGGGAGAGCACCATAGCTGCCTCTTCTGCGGCACCGAGCGCTTCTTCCGCCCCGGCTACCGGGAGAATCTGGTTGCCCGCTGGATTCCCGCCTTGGACGGGGTCGAGACCAAGTTGATTGCGGGTGCCAAGGTGGCCGACATCGGCTGCGGACACGGGGCATCCACCGTGCTGATGGCGAAAGCGTTTCCGAAGAGCCACTTCGTCGGCTTCGATATCCACGAGCAATCGGTCGAGGTGGCCCGGGAGCGGGCGAAGGAAGAAGGTGTGACCAACATCGAGTTCCAGGTCGCCACGGCGAAAAACTTTCCCGGCACGGACTACGATCTCGTCACCATCTTCGATGCCCTGCACGACATGGGAGATCCGGTGGGGGCTGCGGTGCACATCCGCGAGGCGCTGAAGCCGGACGGCACCTGGATGATCGTGGAGCCGATGGCGGGCGATACGCTGGCGGAGAATCTCAACCCGTTGGGCCGCCTCTACTACAGCTTCTCGACGATGGTCTGTACGCCCGGCTCGCGGGCCCAGGAAGTGGGTCTGGCGCTGGGGGCGCAGGCGGGTGAGAAGCGGCTGCGGGCGGTGGTGGAGGAAGGTGGCTTCAGTCGCTTCCGCAGGGCCACGGAAACTCCGGTGAATCTCGTACTCGAGGCTCGTCCCTGAAACACGAGATGGGCCCCGCCGACGCACCGGCGGGGCCCGAGCCCAACCACGGGCGCTCAGAAGTACTGGCAGTGATCTGCTTGGAGCGCCTTTTCGTTCAGGAACCAGCCGGGATCGACGATTCCGTCCGCCTCGTTGATGAGGTGCTCGGGCGTCACGTCGAAGGTCATGGCGGCGAGCTGGCAGCCGAAGAGACGGACCTTGCCGGTGCTCTCGAGCAGCTTCAGGAAGTCGGCGATTTCCAGGGGGTCGCCGTCGCGTTCCAGCCGCTCGCGCAGCCATTGTTCTTCATGGCGGTGCCCGATGCTCATGCGCACATTGCGGAGGCCACCGGGAGTGAGAAGCCTGACCGCCCATAGCGTGAAGAGGACATCCACTTCCACGCCTGCCGTTGCTTGGGTGTAAGCAAAGGTGAGCGGCGTGAGGACGCGGTCATAGGCATCCTCGCGGATGACGATCGCGAGTCGCGAGAGCGCCTTGGGCTTTGATCCGGCTTCCGGTGTTTTGAGCAGGGCATTCATGGTTTCACGATGTAGTAGTAGTTCTGGATGTCGTGGGGCAGCGTGTGGCGTTCGACCTGGCGGAATCCGGCATTTGCCAGGAATTCGCGGGTGAGCTGTTCCCCCCACATCGCGCCCACGCCGAGTCCGCCCTGGGCGAGCGAGACGGTCATGCAGTGGGTGCAGGAAAGGCTGTAGAGCAGTGTGCCGATCACATGAGCGGTGTTTTCCGCCACGTTGCTGGAGGCCCCGATGTCCTGCATCAGGAAAACCCCGTCGGACTTGAGCGCCTTGCGGATGCCCGCGAGCACGTGATCCGGCCGCGCCTGGTCGTGGATCGCGTCGAAGGCGGTGATGAAATCGAATGCCGCGGCGGGAGCGGTCCGGTGGAAGTCCGAGAGATCTCGTACTTCAAACCTCA
>CBFGPU010000727.1:0-2175 GCA_965650715.1 uncultured Haloferula sp.
GTAGAGGCGCATGGATCTGCGGATAGCATGTCGATCGTAGGTCGCGCTCATGAGGCCCCTTTCGCGCAAAACGTGCCAAGACCGGCAGCCGAAGGATGCGGTGCCCGCGTGGCCGCCTGAGCATGCCGCGCACGCCGTTCGGCATCGAGCAGAGCATCCATCGCCGCGTCGATGCGCCGAGTTTCAACGGCATCCCGCTGCGCGATCGCGTCCAGCTCGAGTTCGGCGAACTCGATCCCCTGCCACTCCGGGACAAAGGGAGCCAGCTCGCCCAGCACCACCCAGAGCAATCGTTTCCCCTGGATGCCGAGCGCGAGAATTTCCATCGCCTCGAAGCGCCCCAGGCGACCGGGCTCCATGCCCTCCCACATCAGCTTCAGGCGACCGGCCGCAGCGGTGATTTCTCCCGCGGTTTCCAGCACCGGGCTGCTGCTTTGGCCCAGGCGCCCGATCAGTTCCTTGAGCAGCCTGCGGTCTTGCTCGACCTTCTCTTCCAACTCGCGGAAGAAGCGTGCCTCCTCCGCATCCGCGGCACCGGTGGCAAGCTTCCGGATCAATCCGATCGCCCCCGCCGATCCGGCGAGATGGTCGTTAAGGTATCGCTGCAGTTCGTTGTCCGTCTCGCGCGTGTTCATGATCGGGCTCACCTGTTTCCTCGTCCTGTTCCAGGAGCCAATTGTTCGCCGAGGCTCCGCACTTGATGCCGTCCGCCGCGGCGACCAGCGCCATCTGAAGTCCCGTTCCCGCCCCGTTGTCCTTGAGAAACTTCTTCATCGGAAACCTCCTATCGACACGCCGAAGGCACCCAACGCCAATTCGCTCAAGTCCTCCGCGAAACCACATTCGGTGGCCAGGATGTCCGCCACCGTCTCCGATTCCGGGCCCAGGCCGTTCTTCCCCGCGATCCCCCGGGTGAAATCGGCGGCGGCGATGAGATAGTGGATGATCCGGTTGACGTGAGCGACCAGCAGCAGGTCCCGGACGAGCGGATCGTCCGCCATCCCGATGTGCCGGTTGCCACCCTTGATGAGTCCCTTCATGGCCTTGCACACGTCGTCGCCGGCTTCGACGCCGTGCGCCTCGAAGATCGCGGCGATATCTTTCAGGTGACGCCGGGTCGCCGCCGCCTGATGGTGGAGAAGCGCCGCGAGCCGCTTCTCGCTCGCCCGTTCCTCGAGATCCGGCAGGGTCGCGGCGGCCTGCGCGGTGGCACTGTAGAGGTCCTTCAACTGGTCGAAGAAAACCTCCTTGGGACTGGTGATCGTCATGGCGGTACAGCGGGGGGAGTTCAGCTCATGGTCGCCACCCCGGGAGGGCGATCTGCTCGACCAGCTTCCTGTCGCCGTCGGACAAGGTCTCCGTGTCCGGCTTCGATGCCTTCACCTTCGCTCCGGCTTCCGAATGGTCATCCTCGGCCGAGGCGGCTCCGGGAAACGGCAGCCCGAATGCGGTGAATCCCACCGACTTCAAAAGAATCCTTCTATTCATCGGGACGCGCTTTTCGCAGGACGGATGCCATCCGGAAAAGAGCGCTGCCATGGCGCGCGAGGCCATGCACTAACAGGGCGGCTCGCGAGCGGGGCGGGACCCGTCCTCCGGCCACCGTTTGCAAGCTGCAACCGTGCCCGGCAAATCGCAAGGACACGGGTGCCCGGCAGGCCCGCAACTGCCGGTTTCCCGTCGATCCGGCGCGGGCACGGGTCCTGCGAGGGCATCCCGAACCCCAAACTGAAGTCATGCCGAAACTTGAAACACTCGAAGTACTACTCGCACAGGAGATCAAGGATCTTTACAGCGCCGAGAAACAACTGGTGAAGGCCTTGCCGAAGATGAAGAAGGCCGCCTCCCATGAAAAACTGCAGGCCGCCTTCCAGACCCACCTGGAAGAGACCGAAGGCCAGGTTGCCAGGTTGGAGGAGGTCGCGGCCCTGATCGAGACCACTCCGCGGGGCAAGACCTGCAAGGCCATGCAAGGACTCGTCGAGGAAGGCGAGGAACTGATCGAGGAAGAGGGCGAGGCCGCGGTGAAGGACCTCGCGCTGATCGGTGCCGCGCAGAAGGTGGAGCACTACGAGATCGCCGCCTATGGAACCGCCCGGGCCCTGGCGGAGTCGCTCGGACTGCAGGCCGTCGCCGACCTGCTCCAGGCCACCCTCGACGAGGAAGGCAACACCG
>CBFGPU010000728.1:0-2169 GCA_965650715.1 uncultured Haloferula sp.
CCGAGCACTTCGCCTTTCCGCACGGAAAAGGAAAGGTGATCGACGGCGGTCTTTCTTCCGAACTGTTTGGTCAAGTTCTCGACTTCGATCATGGAGTCACAGGGTTCTATTCGTCTGCGTGGACGCCTCCGCTAGCGGCGCGGGAGACGATGTGCGTCTGAAAAAATGGCTCTGGCACGGGATGGCAAGGTGAAAAGCCGTGTCATGAAGCGGCCCGGATTTTTCCGGCTGACCCGGATGCCGGAAATCGTTAGACCGGGGCTGATGAGTGTCCCGGAGACCGAAATCAAGCTGGAGTACGAAACCGCTCCCTTCCTCCATTCCCTTTTCGCGAACGATGCGAAGGAACTGAAGTATCTGGAAGAGAAGCTGGGGGTGCGCTCGGTCACCCGGGAGGGCTGGATCCTTTTCATCGGCCCGGACATCGGAGTGAAGAGGGCGGTCGCGGTGTTCTCGGATCTGGAACAGGCACGGCGCCAGGGCTCGGAGATCGCCTCGCGCGATTTCCGCATGGCGGTGGATCTGGCGGCAGGGGGGGAGGAAGGCTCGGTCACGGAGCTTGCCGGCGTCCGCCTGCTCGGGGTGCGGGGCCGGAGGCCGGTGATCCCCAAGACTCCCCGCCAGCTCGAGTATCTGAAGTCGATCGAAAAGCACGATGTGGTTTTCGGGCTCGGGCCGGCGGGCACGGGCAAGACCTACCTTGCGATGGCGATGGGGCTTTCCCTTTTGAAGGCCAAGCGGGTCACCCGGGTGGTGCTCACCCGGCCGGCCGTGGAGGCGGGCGAGGCGCTGGGGTTCCTCCCGGGGGATCTCCGCGAGAAGGTCGCGCCCTACCTCCGGCCCCTTTACGATGCGATCCACGACATGATCGGGCACGAGGAGGGCGAGCGCTACCTCGCCGACGGAACGATCGAGATCGCGCCGCTCGCCTTCATGCGCGGGCGAACCTTGGCGCGGTCCTTCGTGATTCTGGATGAGGCTCAGAACACGACCCGGGAGCAGATGTTCATGGCGCTGACGCGACTGGGGGAGGAATCCCGGCTGGTGGTGACGGGCGACGGGTCGCAGATCGACCTAAAGCCGAATATTCCCTCCGGTCTCTTTGAGGCGGAGCGGGCGCTGGCGGGGGTTCCGGGCATTGATTTCGTGAGATTTAGCGGCGTGGACGTGGTCCGTCATCCGGTAGTGGGGAGGATCATCGAGGCTTATGATCGCCATCGGAGTTCATTGGGATAAGTAATTGATATTTAGAAATCTTAACTGATTGAATCATTCGATTTAATCCCATGTTTGAGGAGATGGCTACACCGGGTATTTGCGCATTGCAAAACCGGGGGCCATCGACTAACCAACTCCCCCGCCGTCGCCGCTGACGGCCGCGCTCGCAATCCAGTTGCCACACCGTGGGATTCATTGATGCTTTCAAACGCTGGCGTCTGGCACGCCGCGGGATGTCGTCGGGCCGCAAGCGCCGTGTTCACGCGGAGAATCCGGTGGCGCTGACCTTGGATCGCAGCCCCTGGGTGCGGCTATCGCTCTATCTGATCTTCGCCGCCTGGGTGGGGGTGATGGTGCTGCGGGTCGCCTCCGAGACGAATTTTGCCGACGACGAGATGATGGGCGGCTTGTTCGGGGTGGTGGTCGCCATCACCGCGATCGTCGTTCTTCAGACCAATTACGAGACGGTTGCCCAGCGCAACGGGCGGCTCCTGCTCGTCCTCGGCGGGCTTGCCGGCCACATGGCGCTCGTGCGCGGGATTTCGCTGATGGTGGATGCGAATTCGATGCGCGGGGAGCTCAAGTTCCTGCTGATTCCCTTCGCGCTGATGCCGATGGTTCACGCGGTCCTGCTGGGCCGGGCGGTCGGGACCTTCTCGACGATCTACGCCGCCTTGCTCGGCTCGCTGGTGATGCCGAAGCAAGACGTGCTGCTCTATGTGGCGGTCAGCCTCTGTTGCGGGCTTGTTGCGGTGCAGGCGGTCCACCGGGTGCGGAAGCGGGTGCAGCTCCTGCGGGCCGGGGTGTATGCGGGTGTAATGGCGCTGCTCCTGTGCGTGATTTTCGGGCGGATCGACCTGATGCCGGGAATCGACGACCAACTCGAAGGCCTGAAGCAGGCCGGGTTGAGTTCGCTGGCGGCGCTCGGCATGGGGATCGTAATCGCGCTTC
>CBFGPU010000729.1:0-2169 GCA_965650715.1 uncultured Haloferula sp.
GAAGGCGGAGGCGCGAAGGCGGAACGTGCGCGGGGGGAACGCTGGTTGCGGCGCGTCACCTCCGGTTTACCAGCGCCGTCGCACCCGCCTTCGCGCCTTCGGCGCTTCGGCGTGGCGTAAAAAAAGCCCCCGCCGTCACCAGCAGGGGCTTCTAGAATCAATCTCGACGACCCAGCGGATTACTCCGCCGCCTCATCAGCAGCCTTCGCCTTCTTGCTCGCCTTCTTCTTGGCGGGCTTGGGCTCGGCGGCTTCTTCAGCAGCAGCGGGAGCGGCCACGGCGGCGGGCTCCGGTTCGGCAGCGACGGCGGCAGGAGCAGCGGCGGCGGCTTCTTCAAGCACCGGCTGGTCCACCCACTCGATCACGGCCATCGGCGCGGAATCGGTCATGCGGGCACCGAGCTTGGTGATCCGGCAGTAGCCGCCCTGGCGGTCCTTCGAGAGAGGGGCGACCTCTTCGAAGAGCTTCTTGGCGATGTCCTTCTGGCGGAGGAAGGCGACGGCCTGACGGCGGGCGTGGAGATCTCCACGCTTGCCGAGGCCGATCATCTTCTCGGCGACCGGGCGCAGGGCCTTGGCCTTCGCGAGCGTGGTGCGGATGCTGCCGTGCTCGATCAAGCTGCAGGCGAGGTTGGCAAGCAGCGAGCGCCGGTGGGCGGCGGTGCGCTTGAGCTTGGTGGTATTGCGGCGATGTCTCATCGGGTGCGGTCCCTTTCTTAATTAGTCGTCGAGGTTCTGGGCGATCAGGTCGGCAAGGCCCACCGGGGCTTCCTCTTCGACGCCGAGACGCGGGCCGCGGACGGCCGGCACCGGGCCGGAGAGCAACGAAGGATCGAGGGACATTCCGAGGCCGAGGCCGAGTTCGGAAAGCTTGTCCTTGATCTCGTTGAGCGACTTCTTGCCGAAGTTGCGATACTTGAGCATTTCCGCCTCCGACTTCATCGCGAGCTGGCCCACGGAAGTGATGTTGGCGTTGTTGAGGCAGTTGGCGGCGCGGACCGAGAGCTCGATCTCGTTCACGCTCATGTTGAGAAGCTTCTTGAGCGCGGCGTTCTCCTCGTTGGATTCGGTCGGCGCTTCCTCGAAGTCCACGGCGTTCTCGTCGTAGTTGACGAAGACGTCCAGGTGGTGGCGGAGGATCGCGGAAGCCTGGAGCAGCGCGTCCTGCGGGGTGATGCGGCCGTCCGTCCAGATATCGAGCACGAGCTTGTCGTAATCGGTCATCTGGCCGACGCGGGTGGTGTCCACCGCGTACTTCACGCGGGTCACCGGGGAGAAGATCGAGTCGATCGCGATCACGCCGATCGGCTGGTCCTTGCGCTTGTTCTCGTCGCCGGTGGAGAAGCCGCGGCCGACGCGGACTTCGAATTCGCAGTCGAACTTCACCTTCTTGTCGAGGGTGCAGATCACCTGGTCCTTGTTGACCACTTCGTAGATGTTGTCGTCCTGGATGTCACCGGCGGTCACGACGCCTTCCTTCTCGATCTTGATCGTCAGGATGCGGGCTTCCTTGTCGTGGTGTTTGAACTTCACCTTCTTGAGGTTCAGGATGATGTCGGTGACATCTTCCACCACGCCCGGGAGGCTGGAGAATTCATGCTGCACGCCGGCGATGCGGACGGAGGTGATGGCGGCGCCTTCGAGGGAGCCGAGGAGCACGCGGCGGAGCGAGTTGCCGAGGGTGTGCCCGTAGCCGCGCTCGAAAGGCTCGGCGGTGAACTGGGCGAAGACGTCGGTGGCGGTGTCCTCGTGCTTGACGAGGCGGTTGGGGAGCTCGAAACGAGCGAGTTTTGCAGCGGACATGGTGTATCGGGGTTGCCGGGTTACCCTCCTGCGAGCGGTGGCAGGGGCGTTGACACCCTGCCAGGAGGACCTACGGCGGCGGTTCAGGCTCGCGCGGGCGGGGACTAAAGGAGAAGCGCCCCGGCTTGGCAACGAATTTTTTCGACCGCCGGATTCCGTGAAAACGCGGTAGTTCGGGGGTTTCCGGGAATCTCTAACATTCCTCAAACAAAAATCGAGTGGCCATCTCACAGAAACGGTGGCATGGTGTTACATGAATGCTCTCGAACTTGGCCCCACGATGAAATCGAAGCGCAACCTGACTCGTTTCACTTACGAGAACACGGCATTCCAGGGATGGCGCCTCTGCGTGAGCAGGGGGGGAGTC
>CBFGPU010000730.1:0-2164 GCA_965650715.1 uncultured Haloferula sp.
GGCATCCTCTTTCTGGACGAGCACCGGCTGTGCTGGCAGAAGCGCGAGGGCCTCAAGCCGGTCGGCGAGGCGGTGGTGATCGACGACCAGTTCAACGGTGGCGGCAACGTGGAGCACAAGCCGAACGGCCTGATGCCCAACCTCGACAACTACCTCTACCTGGCGAAGTGCGAAAAACGCTTGCGCCGTGCCGGGGACAAGTGGGAGATCGAGCCCACCGCATTCCGCGGCCAGTGGGGCATCGCGCGGGACAATTGGGGCCGGCTCTACCACAATCACAACTCCGCGTTCCTCTTCGGAGAGAGCCTCGCGCCGAACCTCCTCCAAGGAAACCCGGCGGTGAGGCTGAAGTACAAAGACACCAATGCTCTCGGCAGCAACCGCACGTGGCCGATCCGCGTGACGCCCGCGGTGAACCGCGCCTACATGTCGAAGGCGAACGGCTACAAGGAGCAGACGCTCGATCCGAAGACGCACAAGCTGATCAACTGCACCGCCGCCGCGGGCATCGCCGTGTATCGCGGCACGAATTTCCCGAAGGACTGGTACGGCACCGGGTTCAGCACCGAGTCCAGCGTGAACCTGCTGAAGGCGATCAGGATCACCGAGAAGGACGGCAAGCAAAGCGGCACCCACCCGCTGGGCCAGAAGGAATTCCTGGCTTCGACCGACGAGCGCTTCCGCCCGGTGAACGTGTATTCCGCGCCGGACGGCTCGCTCTACCTGGTGGACATGTATCACGGGATCATCCAGCACAAGACCTACCAGACGAGCTACCTGCGCCAGCAGCATCTCGCCCGCGGCCTTGACAAGCCGGGGCTGGGCCACGGCCGCATCTACCGCATCCGTAGTACTTCGGGAAAGCTGGAGCCGAAGACGGACATCGGCGCGCTGCAAGGAATGGAACTGGTGAAGATGCTGATGCACCCGAATGCCTGGCACCGTGAAACGGCGCAGCGGGTGCTGGTCGAGCGCAGGGACCCGGCGACGATCCCCTTCCTGGAGAAGCTCGCCGCGGGCGGCGATGCGGTGGCGCGGGTGCATGCCTTCTGGACGCTTGAAGGCATGGGCGCGCTGAAGGCGGAGCATCTGGCGGGCGCGATCAAGGACAAGGACGCCAAGATACAGTCCTCGGCCCTGTGGGCCTGCACGCGCCTCGACCCCGCGGAGCTTTCCAAGCTGGAGCCGCTGCTGGTGAATTTGAAGCCGGCAGCGCCGGAAGCCGCGCCCTATCTGGCGAGGGTGCTTGGTTCCGAGGGTACGCCGAAGTCCCTGCAGGCACTTGCGAAATTGTTGAAGGATAGCCGCAAGGTCCGCTTCATCCGAGAGGCGGCGATCTCCGGGCTGCACGGGCACGAGGCGGATTTCAAGAAGCTCGCCGACCCGAAGGACGAGACCCTCGCGGCTTGGCTGGATGAAGGCGAAAGGGACGAAAAGCCGGATTCGCAGGGACCGGAACTCGAGGGTGAGCAGCTGGCTTCCTGGAACCGCGGCAAAGCGCTCTACGCCGGGGAAGCCGTGTGTTTCAGTTGCCACGGTCCGGATGGCAGCGGCGTGACCCAGCTCGGCCCGCCGCTCGCCGGGTCCGAATGGGTGACGGGCAAGCCGGAAACGATGGTGAAAATCCTGCTGCACGGCATGACCGGGCCGGTGACCGTCGCGGGCGAGACTTACACGCCGACGGCGGACATGCCGGCGCTGGGCATGAACCCGATGTTCACGGACGAGAAGATCGCCGACGTGATGACCTATGTCCGCAACGAGTGGGGCAACAAGGCACCTGCCGTTTCGCCGGACACGGTGAAGAAGGTCCGCGAGGCGACGAAGGATCGCAGCGGTCGGCCGTGGAATGCGGCGGAGTTGAAGTAAGCGCCACTTTGCAAGTTGCGGCCGGGAGCGCGGGACGGGGCGTATCGACCGTGATGCGGAAGCCGGTTGGCGAACCGGTCATCCATTGGTCGCAACTTGGAAAGTCGCGCTACTTTGGCACCCAACAAAAAAGCCCGGAGTTTCCTCCGGGCTTCCTTGAAATCGTTCGATCCTTTGGAGATCAGCGCGAGTAAAGTTCGACGATGAGCTGCTCGTTGACGAGCGGGTCGATATCGGCGCGATCCGGGACGCGGGAGATGGTGCCTTCGAGGCCTTCCTTGTCGAGGGTGAGCCA
>CBFGPU010000731.1:0-2163 GCA_965650715.1 uncultured Haloferula sp.
GGAAACCCGATATTTTCCGTGGGGATCCACTCGCTCACGTGATCCGGGATCTTGGCCTCTCCCAGCCAGATTCGGTGCACGGCTTCGGTAATGTTGGTGTTGGACAATTCCATATCGATTCGGTGCTGCATTCGCTGAAATCATCTTCATTCTGCGGCCTTCCCTCACGCATCGATGAGGTCCAGCATCAGGCCGCTTTCATCCCCGAGATAGACGGAAAAGTACAGTGCCTGGAGGAACATCTGCTGCTCGCCGGGTTGCCAGTCCGGCACCGTTACGAAGGCTGCCTTAGACACTGCGGACCAGTTCAGGCCGTTGGGGGATGGTGCCAGAACCTCGCCGGCTTCGAAACTTCTCTTCTTTATCGGTAGGGATTGGACC
The DNA here is from genome assembly GCA_965650715.1 of uncultured Haloferula sp. GTDB lineage: Bacteria > Verrucomicrobiota > Verrucomicrobiia > Verrucomicrobiales > Akkermansiaceae > Haloferula. The sequence goes on from CBFGPU010000731.1 coordinate 382, forward strand.
ACCTCCGACCAGATCCTCGCATCATCCTCGAGCGAGTGAATGCCGCCTCGCGAGTACGCCCTCCTCCAAGCATCAAGGACCAGGCGGAACTTGTCCCCCCGCACCGCCCATAGGCCAGTGGAGGCCTCGTTTCCCCGCTCGCCGATCCTCGTCCAGTAAAAGTCCACGGAACGGGCGGGGCCGTCCATGCCGGTCTCGATGGGCAAGAGATGATCGATGTTTCGGAGCGCGACTCCGCCCGAATCCGCGATCATGAGCCACTGGCCTGCTGCGGGGGATATCAGGTCGCCCAGACGAAACAGGTATTCCCTCGTCCGCTGGCGCCGCGTGAGCAGGTCCTTTTCCGGGAATGCTTTGTTCACCGGGATCTCGTCGAAGTGTTTCCTGTCGATCCGGAAGAGCGGCGTCTCCTGGTTCCGATAGGCCATGAAGTGCCCGGCAGAGAGTGACCGTTGCAGCGAAGATACAAGGATCTTCGTTGCTTGTCGCGACTTCTGTCCCTTGACCGGGTCCATCGACACGCAAACCACGACCCTCTCTCCGCTCGGCCAGACCACACTCATTTCAAGACGGGATCAGAGGAGTGTCGGGAGTTCGCTTTGCGCGCGCCTGCCGGGGTCAGCAGATCGTTCAAGGTCGAGCGCATCGTTGCATCCTCAATCTCGCGCATCCAATTGACGCTTTCGTCCGCCAGCCCGCGCTTGTGGAGGTCCTTCACGAGTTCGAAGACCACCCGGTCTTTGATCGGCCCCTTCGGCTGGGTGTTCGCCCACGCGGCGACCTCTCCGGCATCCGAGCTGATCCATTGCTTGGCAACCTCGGTCGACATGCTGCCGGCGAATTCGCTCGCGGAATTTTGGCTGAGTTCCGCAAGCAGGTTCGCACCACCTTCCGAGGCAAGCAAGGGCGCGACCATTCTCCGCCCGTTCTGGCGGATCAACCCTGCTTCCGGCGGGTCTTCTCCGCGGCAGGTTTTTTGGAACGAGGTCCACCATTCGGACTCCGACTCGTTCACCGCGCGCTCGATCACCGCTCCCGAATCGAGAGCCTTCTCCGGCGAGAGTTGCTTGAGATATCCAGCGATCTCGCCCGGCGATTTTCCCTTCATCTCGGCGGAGATCTTCTCCTCCATCGCCGCTTGCAGCGCGCTTTTCATGGAGGGCTCTTCGCTTCTCGCGACGGCTGCGACCAGATCCTGGACGGTAGCCTGGGTCACGACCGGGCCCGTTACCATCGACGAGGCGATCAGGAGCGACTCGCTCCGGTCGAGGCCGAGTTGGTGAAGTTCCGTCAGGACTTCGCTCAGCGTGGCACCCATCTTGCCCGAGTAAGTCTGCGTCAGCAAGGCGGTCATCTTGGATCCCGGACCGCGAAGCTCACGGATCTTCCCCAGAAATCCTACCCGGTCGAATCCCTTGCGGCCTGCGTTCGCTCCAGCATATGCGTCGATGAAGCGGTCGAGATCCGGCCCGCGGTAGCGGGACATGGCGTCTCTCAGGGCCGCCTCCCAGTCCAGCGACTCCACCCGGGCTTCCTTCAAAAGATCCCTCGTGAAGTCCTCGTCGTTGGCGGCTCTTGCATGGCCGGCAGATGCTGGCTTGCGCTCCGGGTTTCCGATCGTGCCCCCTCTGCTGCTCGGCCGCTGCTCGGACTTGGCACCCTTCTCGGGATCGGCGTGCGACGCTTTGTCCTTACACGAGGTCAGGAACAGGCCCGCCGTAAGGGAAAGGGCGATTGGCAATAGGTTGAGGCGGCTTATATTCACGGGAGTCACGTAGGTCG
>CBFGPU010000732.1:0-2162 GCA_965650715.1 uncultured Haloferula sp.
CCTCCAGGTGATGAACTCCGACGGCGTGAAGCGCGCCACGTGGGACCGCCTGGAGATCGACCTGACCCGCGCCAAGGTCATCGACTCCGCCGGCCTGAACCTCGTGGTCGCCATCGTCAAGGCGGTCAAGGCCCGGGGCTGCGCCGTGCTGGCCCGCATCACGAGCAAGACCATCCACCGCACCTTCGTCTTCACCCGCCTGGACCAGCAGGTCCAGGTCGTGCTGGAAGGCGGGGCGTAGCAACAGGAACGCGGACGTTGCCCTCGGCGATGCCGCGCCCTTGGGCACGCGGAGCGACTTCTCCCGGTTCGTGCGGTTTGCGGCAATCCTCCGATTGCGCGGCGTGGGGGATTCCTTTACTCGTTCCGCGTGACCGTCCCCGAGCCGTCCCTGTTGATCCTGATCCCTGCCTACAACGAGGAGCAGCGGATCGGTCCGGTGCTGCGCGAGTTCGCCACCTACTACCGCGACCACTACCGGGGGCCGTTCAAGCTGATCGTCGTGCTCAATGGCTGCCGGGACAACACCCTCGGCGTCGTGCGCGAGGTGGCCAAGGAGTTCTTCTCCGTCGGTGCGCTGGAGTTCAAGGAACCCATCGGCAAGGGCGGTGCCTTGATCGAAGGGTTGCAGCTCGCCCCGTTGGCCGACCTCGTCGGCTACGTGGATGCGGACGGGGCCACTTCGCCCCAGGCCTTCCACCAGATCGTCCGGCAATGCACGGGCGTGGATTGCGTGATCGGTTCGCGGTGGTTGCCCGAGTCGGTCCTGCTCCAGAGCCAGACCTGGGTGCGCCGGTTCACCAGCCGTTGCTTCCACGCCATCGTGCAGACGCTCTTCGGCATGGGCATCAAGGACACGCAATGCCCGGCCAAGGTCTTTCGCCGCGCCGCCATCCTGGAGGTCCATCCCCAGCTCAGCGTCGCGGACCTGTCCTTCGACGTGAACCTGCTCTACTCGCTCAAGCGCGCCGGATTCACCGTCAAGGAGGTGCCCACCGAATGGGCCGACAAGATGGGCTCGAAGGTCACGAGCAGTCTCTTCCGCTCCTCGCTGACAATGTTTCTCTCCGTGGTTCGCCTGCGGCTGATCTACTCGCCTCTCTACAAGAAACTCCGCTGGCTGCGTCCGCTGGAGATCTGGCTGTATCGCCGTCTCCGCGCCCCGGTCCCGGTGCGGGACCGCCGCGCCACTCCCGAACAGCTCCAGCAAGCGGCCAACACGAGCGCCTCCTGATCGCCGAGACTCCTCCTCGTCTTCGTCCTCCTCTGCCTCCTCGTCCCGGTTCATCGGCCAAAATCTCCGGAAGAAGCGGAGGAGGAAGACGAAGAGGAGGAGCGAAGCAGGACCGGAAGGGAACGATTCAGGACCAAACCACCGTGCGTGGAAAAACCTCTTCCGCTGGACCATGTGCTCTGTTAAGCACACCCGAAACATGCAACCCATTCGCCTCGTCTTGATGTGTTTGTTTGTGGCGGCCGCATGCCTCCTGCCGGTCCAGGCGGGAACCTACCGGCTGACCGACGGTTCGACCGCCACCGGGGAACCGGTGGCCTATGGCGAAACGGGCCTGATCCTCCGCGACACGGCGGGGCTGAATCCCCGGGTGCCTTGGGCGCGCTTCACCCAGGATTCCCTCAAGCAACTGGCCGAAGAGGCCAAGACTCCCAAGGACCGCGCCTTCGTCGAGCCGTTCATCGAGGACTGGGTGCGCGAGCAGGAGCTGCTGCGGCAGATCGTGGTCAAGGAGCCCGACGTCGTGCCCGAGCGTCCGGCAGGCACCAAGGGCCTTTTCGCCCTTTTCTCCAGTCCCTTGGGTTTGCTGCTGGTCGCCTTGGCCTACGCTGCGAACATCTGGGCCGGCTACGAGCTTTCGGTCTTCCGCAACCAATCCATCGGCATGGGTATCGGTCTCGGCCTGGTGCCGATCATCGGACCGCTGGTCTTCGCCTTCATCCCGACCAAGGCTGCTCCTCCGCCGCCGGAAGAGCCGGAGGAAACCGAGATCCCTCCCGCCGAAGCCGCCCCGGCGGAAGGTGCCACCTCCGCTCCCGCTCCCGGAGCGGTTGCCGTGCCGCCTCCGCAGACGGTCACGAAAAAGAAGGGCCATGCCCCCACGATCACGATGGGCTCCGGCGCGAGCGACATCGGCCTGGCCGGAACC
>CBFGPU010000733.1:0-2155 GCA_965650715.1 uncultured Haloferula sp.
GATCAACATCAGCTCCGTCGTCTCCACCGCCCGCTTCCCCGGAAGTTCGGTCTATAGCGGCACCAAAGGTGCCGTCGATTCGATCACCCGGGCTCTGTCCGCCGAACTGGGTCCGCGGAAGATCCGGGTCAACTCGATCAACCCGGGCATGGTGGAGACCGAAGGCGTCCACGCCGCCGGGATCGCCGGCAGCGACATGCAGAAGGCCGTCGAGGCGCAGACCCCGTTGGGTCGCATCGGCAAGCCGGAGGATATTTCCGGCATGGCGGTCTTTTTGGCCTCTTCCGAATCGTCGTGGATCACGGGAGAGACGTTCGTCATCTCCGGCGGGATGCGCTGAGTCCCGCGCATTCGGCCTAAATCTTTACCATTCAGTCAACTGCCACCATGAATACTCCGATTGATGAAGATGGGGAGTATCGTCTCCCCGACACTCCGGAGGCCCCGGCCTCCAAGTTCCACACACGCCTGGCGATCATGCTGCTGGGCGTCGGAGCCGCAGCCGCGGGGCTCCACTTCGGGCCGCGCGCCCTGGCGAAGGATGCCGCACCGGCCAGCGTTGCGGCGCAACTGCCTCAGGTGACCGTCGCGCCGGTTGAACAACAGACGGTGACCCATCACCGCGAACTCCTCGGCCGGGTCGACGCCCGCGAGACGGTCGAGGTCCGGCCGAGGGTTTCCGGTCATATCGAGGAAGTCCGCCTGCAAGCCGGCCAGATCGTCGAGAAGGGTGACGTGCTCTTTGTGATCGACCCGCGGTACTACCAGGCCCAGCTCGAGTCCGCCATTGCCGCGGTGGAGCGCGCGAAGGTCCGCGTCAGCATCGCCGAGAGCGAAGCCAAGCGCACCGCCAGCCTGGTCTCGGCCCGCGCCGTCTCGATCGAGGAATCGGAAACGCGCAATTCCCGCCTCGCGGAAGCCCGCACCGAACTCCAGTCGGCGGAAGCCGCCCTCGCTTCCGCCAAGCTCGACATGGAGCACACCACCGTGCGCTCCCCGATCCGCGGCAAGGTCAGCCGGGCTCTCGTCACTGCGGGCAATCTCGTCTCCGGCAATCCCGGCGGCGCCACCCTCCTGACCACCGTCGTTTCCGTCGGCGACGTGTATGTCTATGCGGATGCCGACGAAACCACCGCGCTGACCTTCGACCGTCTGCGCAGGGAAGGAAGCCTCGCCGAGGAGGGGGGCAAGGTGATCGTGGAGATGCAGGTGGGCGATGAAGACGGCTTCCCGCACCGGGGCTACATCGAGTCCACCGACAACCGCGTGGACCCCGCCACCGGCACCCTCGTGTATCGCATGGTCTTCCCGAACCCCGAGGAGAAGCTGGTGCCCGGGCTCTTCGCCCGCGTCCGCCTGCCCGTCAGTTCGCCGACCCCCGCCCTGATGGTCAGCGAGCGCGCGATCGGCACGAACCAGAGCCAGAAGTTCGTCCTGACCGTTGCCGCCGATAACACGGTGAACTACCGCAGCGTGAAGCTCGGCCCCGTCCTCAATGGCAAGCGCGTGATCCATGAGGGCATCCAGAACGGCGACCGCGTCATCGTGAACGGTCTCCAGCGCGTGACCGCCGGCATGATCGTGGATCCCGGCGTGGCGGTGAACTGAGCCATTCACCGGCCCTTATTCCTACCCTGCCCGGAGCTGCATGCTCCGGGCGGCCGGGGACGCTTTGTCCCGATTTTCCGGCCTCCAACGAGTCCCTCCTATGAACTTCTCCGATTTCTTCATCAAACGCCCGATCTTCGCGGGCGTGCTCTCCATCGTCATCTTCCTCATCGGCGCGATCTCGTTGTGGCGCTTGCCGGTGAGCGAGTATCCCGAGGTCATCCCGCCCACCGTCGTGGTCCGCGCCAGCTACCCGGGCGCGAACCCGAAGACGATTGCCGAGACGGTCTCCACTCCGCTCGAGCAAGCGATCAACGGCGTCGAGAACTCGCTCTATATGTTCTCGCAAGCGACCAGCGACGGCGTGATGACCCTCACCGTCACCTTCAAGCTCGGCACCGATCCGGACATGGCCCAAGTGCAGGTGCAGAACCGCGTCGCGCAGGCCTTGCCCAAGTTGCCGGAGGAAGTGCGGCGCATCGGCGTGACCACCGTGAAGAGCTCGCCCGACCTCACCATGGTCGTGCACCTGCTCTCGCCCGACGGC
>CBFGPU010000734.1:0-2153 GCA_965650715.1 uncultured Haloferula sp.
ACACTATGTAGAAACTGCGGAGGACGGCACCTCCGCCTTGCGCCGTTTGAAGGAGGACGATTTCCAATTGGTATTCTTGGATCTTCGGCTCGGCGATGAAGACGGGCTCAAGGTGCTGCAGGAGATCCTCAAGCAAAACCCCCGGCAACTCGTCACGATTTTCACCGCCCACGCCTCCGTCGCCACGGCCGTGAAAGCGACCCAGCTCGGGGCCTTCGATTATCTGGAGAAACCCTTCACTCCCGACCAACTTCGCGCGATCCTCGCCAAGGCCCACAAGGCCCTCCAGACCCAGGTGGAGGTGGTCCGCCTGCAGGAGACCGTCCAGGAACTCAAAAGCGAGGTCCGTCACAACGCCCCGCCGCTCCAGTTCAATTCCGAGGACGAGCGCACCCAACTCGAAATGGAGACGCTGTTCCGCGCCGCCGCATCGCCGGCCTCCGTCCTGATCCTCGGAGAAAGCGGCACCGGCAAAAGCGTCATCGCCCGCGAGGTCCACGACCGGAGTCACTTGAAGGACAAACCCTTCGTGACCGTGAGCTGCCCCAGCCTCTCCAAGGAATTGCTCGAAAGCGTCCTCTTCGGCCATGTGAAAGGATCCTTCACCGGCGCGATCAAGGACACCTGGGGCAAGGTCCATGCGGCCGAGGGCGGGACCCTTTTCCTCGACGAGATCGGGGAGTTGCCGATGGAGATCCAGCCCAAACTCCTGCGTCTTCTTCAGGAGCGCGAATACGAGAGGCTTGGCGAAAACAAGGTCCGCGAGAGCAACGTCCGCATCATCGCCGCCACCAACCGCGACCTTGCTGCAAGCGTGGTTGCCCGGACCTTCCGCGAAGACCTCTTCTACCGTCTGAACGTGATCAGCGTGACCGTGCCCCCGCTCCGCGAACGGCGGGCCGATCTGATTCGCTTTGCCCACGACTACCTCTCCTTCTTCAGCAGCCAGATGGGCCGCAGGATCGACGGTTTCTCCGAAACCGGCCGCCAGGCGCTGCTCCGCCACTCATGGCCCGGAAATCTCCGCGAACTGCGGAACGCCATCGAACGCGCCGCGATTCTCGCCCGCGGCTCGAAAATCGAGGCCGAGGATCTTCCGATCCCGGTCGCCGCGGAATCCCCCGCCGCCGGTGGTGCCGCGGTTCCCGTCATCGGCGGCGAATATAGTATCGACCACATCGAACAGACCCATCTCCGGGAAGTGCTCCGCTGGGCTCCCACGCTCCAAGACGCTGCTGCGATTCTCGGCATCGACAAAGCCACCCTCTACCGGAAGCGCAAACGCTTCGGCATGGACTGAGCCTCCCGCCTCTCTGAATGTTACGCACCCGACTGTTTTACGGGCTCCTGACCTTGATCCTGCTGTTGTGGGGTGTCGGGGCGGCGGCGCTCGTACTGGTGCGGGATGCCAACCGCCGCTACCAGAATAGCCTGGAGAACAACTATCCGGCCATCAAGACGGCGAGGAGCTTCGGCATCCTCACATCGGCGATCGATGCCCATTACCTTCCCGCTTTGACAGGCGAGCCTCCCTACAAGCCTCCTGACAAAACGCTCTTCGAGTACAACCAAGGCGAATTGATCGCCCGCCTGGCGAGCCTCCGCCGGAGTGACGATGACGTCTGGAACGAGGTGTTGGATCGTTTGCAGCAGGAACTGACAACCTACTTCGAAGATTACGATCAACTCTTCCGCGGAAACATCGCCACCCGCGAGGAAGCCGCGAAGCTTCTCACCTCGCTGAGCCGGCAGTCGCAGAACATCGCGGAACATTCCGACGATGTTTTCCTGCTGGCGGAGGAGCGCTTGAAGGCGGGCGTCGCGGTGGAAAACAAGTCCGCGAACAACACGCTCTTCGTCACGGTGCTAGTGCTCGTCGGCACCGCGATCGCAGTCTTCATCTACCACCAACTCGTGCGCCACATGGTGGACCCGGTGGAGGGATTGCGGCGCTCGATCGATGAAATCCGCAAGGGTAACTTCGAGCTGACCTTGCCGGAGCCGGGGGCGGACAGCGAGTTCCGCGCCGTTGCGACCGCGTTCAATGACATGGCGGCCGAACTCCGCCTGCGCCGCGGCGAAACGGAGGAGCGCGTGATGCGCACCAACCTGGTGAACAGGGCGATCTTGGAAGCGATTCCTTCCCCCGTCTT
>CBFGPU010000735.1:0-2138 GCA_965650715.1 uncultured Haloferula sp.
CCTCTCCCGGCAGGAAGAGGGAGCGGCCAAGCTCGCCAGCGAAGCGCCGGGCCCGAATACAGGGGACGGAGAGATTCACTCCACGGATGTGCCCACCATGAGCGAACTCGCTGCCGCCGACCCGAGGACGGCGAAGGTGATGGCCAAGGTGCGCGGTATTGTCGCGAAGCAACTGGGGGTGCACGAAGACAAGGTGGCACCTGCCGCGGACCTCGCCCGGGATCTCGGCGCGGATAGCTTGGATGTGGTGGAACTGGTCATGGCCTTCGAGGAGGAGTTCAACCTCTCGATCAAGGACGAGGACGCGGAGAAAATCCGGACGGTAGAGGATGCGGTGCAGACCTTGATCTCGCATGGCGCGAGATAGAGAAATCGGGCAGTCTTTCCACAATTCACCAATGCCGCCAACACCGAAGCGCATTTTTTTAAAATTCGGGCCGCAACGGGGAATCGGCTTTGCTTCCGGGGTGGCCTTTGCCACGCTCCGCGCCCCATGTCCAAACCGGCACTTGGAAAAGGGCTCGGAGCCCTGATCCGCAAACAACCTGGCAGCCCCTCCCCGGACGCTGCGGCCTCCGTGGATGGCCACGGCCGCGCCCGCGAGGTGGCCATCGATCGCGTCGTCCCGAGTCCCCTCCAGCCCCGCACCCATTTCATCGATACGCCGCTGGACGAGCTGATGGAGTCGATCCGGCAGCACGGCATCATCCAGCCGCTGATCGTCCGGCCGGTGAATGGGAATTACGAGCTGATCGCCGGCGAGCGCCGCTGGCGCGCCTCGAAGAAACTCGGTCTCGTCACCGTCCCTGTCATCGAGCGCGAAGCCTCCGACCGCGACGTGCTTGAAATGGCGCTGATCGAGAACCTCCAGCGCGAGGATCTCAATGCGATCGAAGAAGCCGCCGGCTACGTGCGCCTCGCGAAGGAGTTCGCGATGAAGCAGGAAGAGATCGCCGCCCGCGTGGGCAAGTCCCGCGCCAGCGTGGCAAACGCGATGCGCCTCCTCGACCTCCACCCGGACGTGCAATTGCTCGTCGCCCAAGGCCGCCTCACCGTAGGCCACGGCAAGGCGATCCTCTCCATCAAGGACAAGGACGCGCAACTCCTCGCTTCCGATCAGATCCTGCGGAAGGGATTGAACGTCCGCGCGGCCGAGAAGCTGGCCCAGACCTTCGATCCCGCCGCCGCGGCCAGCGAGGCCGCCAAGCCGATTTCCGCCGCCTCCTCTCCCGCTGCTCCGGATGCTCATCTGCGCGCGCTGCAGAACAAGCTCCGCGACCGTTTCGCCACCCACGTGATGATCCATCCCGGTTCGAAGAAGGGCCGGATCGAGCTCGAGTATTACGGAGACGACGATTTGCAGCGGATCCTGGAGCTGCTCGGCGTGGGCGAAATGTGAACCCGGCTTGCTTGCCTTGAAGTGCGCTCAGATCCTGCTGCTTCTGCTCTTGGTCCTCGCGGCCGGGGCTTGGTTTTTCCTCAAAGACAGATCCGCGGCGGTGGCGGAGGGCGGCAGCGGTCCGCGTGTCGCTTTCGTCGCGACCCAGGCCGGGCTGGCGGGGCGGTTTTCGGGGGACAAGGCCTATGCTCACGTCAAGGCGCTGGAAGACATCGGGCCGCGCCCGCCTGCCAGCAAAGGCTACATGGAGGCCCTTGCTTATTTGGAAGCGGAGTACGCGAAGGTCGGGTGGACCACCTCGCGTCAAACGTTCACCCGGGCCACCCCGCGCGGGCCGGTGAATTTCATCAACCTCCTCGCGCGGCACGGTGCCGCGGATTGGAGCAAGTCCGTGCCGGTCGTCATCGGCGGCCACCTCGATAGCAAGGACATCCAGTCCTTCCGCTTCACCGGGGCGAACGACGGCGGTTCCTCGACCGGCGTGATCCTGGAACTCGCCCGGGTGCTGGCGGCAGATCCGGCCGCGGCGGCTCAAGTCGAGCTGGTCCTCTTCGACGGCGAGGAGGCCTTCCTCTCCAGCCTCACGCATACGGACGGCCTCTACGGCAGCAAGCACTACGCGAAGGAACTCACGAAGCGCGCGTCGTGGCCCTCCGTCGGGGTCGTGCTGGATCTGGTGGGGGACAAGGACGTCCCGATCCGATACAACCCCGATGCACCCAAGCGTTTCGCCGAGGCC
>CBFGPU010000736.1:0-2137 GCA_965650715.1 uncultured Haloferula sp.
AGGCCGGGATGACCGCCGATCAGGTCGAGCTGATCATCGTGGCGACGATCACACCGGACACCCTGACGCCTGCGACCGCCTGCTACGTGCAGCAGCAGCTCGGAGCCTTCGGCGCGGTGGCCTTCGGCATCTCCGCGGCCTGCTCGGGATTTCTCTACGCGATGAAGATCGCGAAGCGCCTGATCTCCGACGGCGCTTTCAACAACGCGCTGATCATCGGCGCGGAAAAGCTTTCCACCTTCATCAATTGGAACGACCGCACCACCTGTGTGCTCTTCGGCGATGGCGCGGGCGCGGCCGTGCTGCGCCGGGCGGAGCCGGAAGAAGGCTCGATCCTCGCCACCGAGATGGGCACGGACGGCCGTCTGACCCACTTGCTCAATATCCCCGGCGGCGGATCGGCCTGCCCGATCACGAAGGACAATGCCGACCAGCACCTCGCCACCCTGGCGATGCTCGGCAAGGAAGTCTTCAAGCATGCGGTGAACCGAATGAAGGAATCTGCCGAGAAGGTGATCGAGCGCGCGGGGCTGAAGCCGGAGGACATCGCGCTCGTGGTGCCGCACCAGGCAAACCTGCGGATCATCGATGCGATTGCGGACCGCCTGTCGGTGCCCACCGAGCGGGTCTTCGTGAACTTGCAGAAGTATGGCAACACCTCGGCCGCCGCAGTGGCGATCGCCCTGGATGAAGCCAACCGCTCCGGCCTGATCAAGCGCGGCGAGCACGTGGTGATGGTCGTCTTCGGTGCCGGCTTGACCTGGGCGGCCGCGGCGGTGAGGTGGTAGGTCCAAGCACCGGCGTCGAGGGCCCGCCGGTGGTTCCTTGACAGCCACGGAGCCGGCTTGGGGCTGCGGCACCCTGTCCTTGTTTGGCACTTGGCACTTCCGCCTTCGAACTTTTCACTCCCCGCCGTGATCCGTGTTTGTCACGTCCTCGCCAGCGTCGGCGAAAAGGGCGGTTTGGAAAAGAATGTCATCGAGCTTGCGAACCGGCAGGCCGCGCTGGGCCATGCGGTGAGCGCGGTGGCAGACCCGACGATGCGGGAGCATTTCGCGCCGGAGGTGATTTTTATCCCGCACGCGATGGGCGGCGGGCGGCTGAATCCCTTCAACCTGCTCGCTCTCCGTTCCAAGATTCTGTCCGCAAAGCCGCAGGTGGTCCACGCCCATGCGAACAAGGCCGGCGCGATGGTGCGCTCGCTGCGGCGTTTCCTGCCGGGCGTGAAGCGGGTGGCGACGGTGCAGAACATCAAGCGCAGCAGCAGGCCATTCCGGGATTACGATGCGGTCATCACAGCCTCGGCACAGGTGCGGGATTCGCTCGGGGGAATCCCGGCGACGGTGATCTGGAACTCGATCGCGCCGCCGCCATCGGGGACGCGCGAGGCGGCGCTGGCGACGAAGCCGCCGTTCCTCGGACAGGGGGAGCCGGTCTTCTGTACGGTCGGTCGGCTGGTGCCGGCGAAGGGGATGGATCTTCTGTTAGAAGCGGTGGCGCAGGTCCCGGGCTTCAAGCTCTGGCTGGTGGGGGAGGGGTTGCAGCGGCCGTTGTTGGAAGAGTTGCTGGCGAAGCATGGCTTGCACGAGCGGGTGTGGATGGCAGGACATCGGGACGATGCGGTGGGCTTGATGGGTTGTGCGGATTTGTTCGTGGTGGCGTCGCGGAACGAAGGCGGCCCCTACACGCTCGCGGAGGCGCTGCACATGCGGGTGCCGAGCATTTCGACGAAGGTCGGTTTCGCGCCGGAGTTCCTGCCGAAAGAGGCGCTGATGGAAAGTCACTCGGTGAGCGAACTGGTGCGGGGATTGAAGATGGCGCTCGGGGATTTGGCGGGGTTGAGGGAGAGGCTCGAGCCGTCGTTTGAGTTGGTGGCGCGGGAGGTGACGCTGGAGGCGATGACGGAGAAGGTGCTGGGGGTGTATGGGCGGGTGCTCGGCGCGTAGGGCTTCGTCATGAGTCCCTCCGGGACTCACCGGATCGACCGCTTCCTCCCCGCGTCATCCACGCTGACGTAGGTGATCCCGGTGCCGAAGATGGCGGGGGCGTGGGGGTTGCGGCGGTCGAAGACTTCGACACGGTAGCTGACGGAGGTGGTGCCTTCGTGCTGCTTCTCGCAACGGATATTAAGAATGGT
>CBFGPU010000737.1:0-2132 GCA_965650715.1 uncultured Haloferula sp.
GAAAAACGCGTCAGCACCGGGAGCGCGGAGCCTCTGGCCCCCAGAAGCAACGCTGCGGCTGGCTGTTCAAGGGCTTTGACGCATGCCGCCGTTTCCTCTCATTCCAATCGACAGGTGCATGCAGCCTCAAGGACTTCTTCTGCGGGCCAGAGGCTCCGCGCTCCCGGTGCTGACGCTGTTCCGCGAATGCAAGGGCGACTTCGGGCGAACGATGTGGGTAACGGGCAGAGTAAAGTCACCGCTTCAGCGACACGCGGAGGATGCGGTCGTCCGAGGTCAGATAGAGCCGCGTGCCGCTTTCGCCGAAGGCCACATTCGCCGTGGGGCGCCCGCAGAGGATACGCCCCAGCAACTGGCCATCCGGATTGAAGATCAGGCAGCCCCCGGGGCCGGTGGAGAAGACGTTACCTTTTGAATCGACCTTGATGCCATCCGGTGCGCCGGGGCCCTTCAGATCCTTGCAGTTGAAGAAGATCTTGCCGGCTTCCGCGCTGCCATCGGCCTTCAAGGGATAAGCCATGATGACCGGCAGCGGTCCATGGGACTGCGCGACGTAGAGGATCTTGCCATCGGGCGAGAGGGCGACGCCGTTCGGCCGGTCGAGGTCGCGGGTAATGAGCGAGACCACACCTTGCGGCGTGACTCGATAGACGCCCTGGAAGGGGAGCTCCTTGAACTCGGTGTCCTTCTCACGGCCCGGCAGCCCGTAAGGCGGATCGGTGAAATACACGTCGCCGTTCGCGGCAATGGCGAGGTCGTTCGGTGAGTTGAAGCGCTTGCCGTTGAAGTTATCGGCGAGCGTCCGCTTCCCGCCGCCGGGGGTAAGGTAGGATACGCGGCGGTCCCCGTGTTCGCAGAAGTAGAGGATGCCCTTGGCATCCATTGCCAGACCGTTCGAGCCGGGCTCCGCACCGTAGGAAGCCACACCGGTGTAGCCGGAAGGCTTCATGAAGACGGTGGCTTCCTTGTCGCCTTCCTTCCACTGGTAGATCGTGTTCTTCGGCACGTCGGAGAACAGCAGGCGCTTCTCCTTTTCATCCCAGACCGGTCCCTCGGCCCACTCGAAGCCGCTGCACAGGGTCTCGATCTTCGCATCCGGCGCGAGGATCTCGTCGAGTGCCGGGTCGAAGCGCTCGATGGACTCTTGGGCGGACGCGAAGGCGGGGAGAAAAAGGAGCAGATGGCGGGCTTTCATCATGATGACACCTTGTTACGAGCTCCCTGGCCGGGAGTCGTCGAGGAAAGGTGTCATCGGAGACGAAGGGCGGATCACCCCAGGATCTCCTTCACCACCTTCGCCGGTTCCACGCCGGTAAGTTTCTGCTCCAGCCCTTGGAACTTGAAGGTGAGTTTCTCGTGGTCGATGCCCAGCAGGTGAAGGATGGTCGCGTTCAGGTCGCGGATGTGCATCGGGTCTTTCACGATGTTGTAGGAGAACTCGTCGGTCTCGCCATAGACCGCGCCGGGCTTCACGCCGCCGCCGGCCATCCACATGGAGAAGCAGCGCGGGTGGTGGTCGCGGCCGTAGTTGTCCTTCGAAAGCCCGCCCTGCGAATAGACCGTGCGCCCGAACTCGCCGCCCCAGATGACGAGCGTGTCGTCGAGCAGCCCGCGTTGCTTGAGGTCCGCGATGAGAGCGGCCGTGGGTCGGTCGATGTCCTCGCAGAGGATCTTCATGCGGTTCGGGAGGTCGCCGTGGGTATCCCACCCGCGGTGGAAAATCTGCGTGAAGCGGACGCCGCGTTCGGCCATGCGGCGGGCCATCAAGCAATTGTAGGCGTAGGTCCCGGGCTCCTTCGCCTTCGGGCCGTACATTTCCCAGATCGATTCCGGCTCGTCGGAGAGATCGGTAAGCTCCGGCACCGAGGCCTGCATGCGGAAAGCCATCTCGTATTGGGCGATGCGGGCGTTCGTTTCCGGATCGCCGATGCGGTCGTGGAGCTGGCGGTTCATGTCGTTCACGCCATCGATCATCGCCCGGCGCAGTTCCCGGCTCACTCCCTTCGGATTCGAGAGATGGATGACCGGATCGCCACCGGACCGGAGCGCCACCCCGGCATGTTCCGGAGAGAGATAACCGGATGACCACAGCCGCGAGGACAAGGCCTGGATGTTCACGAAGAGCGGCAGCT
>CBFGPU010000738.1:0-2131 GCA_965650715.1 uncultured Haloferula sp.
CGAGGGCCTTGTCGATCTCGACGGCCTGCGCGAAGGGAACGAGGTTGTCCTTCGTGCCGTGCGCGGTGAAGAAGGGCGCATCGTCCTTGGTGACCCATGACACCGGTGAAGCGGCCTTCGCATTGGCGGTGATCTCCTCCGTGGTGCGGCCGAGGAGCTGGGCCGCCATCCTCTGGCCGCTGATCTTTTCGATCGTGGTGTCCTTGCCGAAGAAGGTGAGGAAATCGGTGGGACCAAAGAAGTTCACCACGCATTGCACCCGGCTGCTGACCTGGGCGAACTTGCCGAGGCTGCCTTCGAGCGACGGCTCGTCGTTGCCGGTACCGAGCATGGAGACGAGATGCCCTCCGGCCGAAAAACCCATCACGCCGATCTTGTCGGGATCGATGCCGTATTCATCGGCCTTCGCGCGGAGGAAGCGGATGGCCGCCTTGCAATCGTGAATCTGGGCGGGCCAGCGGGCTTCCTGGGTCAGGCGGTAGTTGATCGTGGCCGCGGCGTAGTCACCGCTGGCGGCGAGCAGGCGGATGACATCCAGCCCGTCCTCCTTGCGGCCGGATAGCCAACCGCCGCCATGGATGAAGACGACCATCGGCCGCTTCTTTCCGGCGCGGTCCTTCGGCAGCAGGAGATCGAGCTTCTGCCGGGGATTCCCCGCGCCTACATAGTCCACATCCTTGAGTTGGACGAGATCGGCGGGAGGCACCGTGCCGCCGGAACCCTGACCCGAGGCGGCGGCGAGGAACTCCTCCTTGGTCACGAAGCCATCGCCATTGCCGTCGAAGCTTTTGAAGTGCCCGCGGGCGACCTCCGGCACTTCGGCGGGGGCAAGCTTGCCATCCTTGTTCGCATCCAGCGCGGCGAAAGGATCGACCTGGCCGAACGCAACAGGGGTCAGGAGCAAGAACAGGAACCAGCGCATGGTGGAGAAAACCCCGGGAGCGTTGCCGTGTCGCGACCGAAGTAGCCTCACTTCTTTTCCTCCGGCTTCGGTTCTTCCTTCTTGGGCTCCTCTTTCTTCGCGGCGGCGGCGGGCACGAACTTCAGCGCCACGCCATTGATGCAGTAGCGTTGGTCGGTCGGGGTGTTGAATCCTTCGCCCTTGAAGACGTGGCCGAGGTGGCCGCCGCACTTCGCGCAATTCACCTCGGTGCGGACCATGCCGCCGGAGAAGTCGTCGCGCGTCGTAACGTTCTTCGCCTTCGAGGGATCGTAGAAGGATGGCCAGCCGCAGTGGCTGTCGAACTTCTCGTTCGACGTGAAAAGCTCCGCGCCGCAACCGGCGCAATAGTAGGTGCCGGTGCCCTGCTTGTTGAATTCCTTGTAAACCTCGCCGTTGGGGCGTTCGGTGCCGGCCTGGCGGAGGATGCGGTACTGCTCCGGCGTGAGGATCTTCTTCCACTCCTCGTCGGTCTTCTCGACTTTTCCGGTCGGCTGGGCTGGGGGTGTCGCGGCGGTTTCCATGGCGGTGTCTTTCTTTTCCTCAGCCGTGCAGGCGCAAAACGAAAACGCGGCGGCAAGCATGAGGGCGGCTTTCATGGAAATAGATCTACGCACGGTGGGAAGAGGATGCAAGGGGCCGGGTATTCCCGCCCGCTCAGGAACTCCGCACCCATACGTCGCCGCCGAGCGCGGGATTTCGCCGCAGCTCGAATCCCCAGGGCGTGGCCGGATTGACCGGTCCCGCACCTTCCATGCGGCGCTTCACGAAGCCGCCGACGAGGTACCAATAGACGCCGCGGCGGCGGTTCCAGTTTGCGACCACGGCAGCCGAAGCGGGGATCCAATCCCCGACGTGGCATTTCAACGGGTCCGTTTGGGCAGCGGGGGGCGTGTTAGCATTCATCGCCTCACCCATCGCCTTGACAGGGTCATCGCGCAAGTAAGGTGGCGTTTGTTTCACGGAGATTTCACGGGAACTGCGAATCCGCATTTGTCCACGGATCGTAAGAAAACGCGGCCCTTTCAACTACCATGGAGCCATGGCTCAAGGCGTGAACGTCAGGTTTGCGGGAGAACTCCAGCGCTTCCTGAGAAAAAAGACCGGAGATAGCGGGCTCTATTCTTCTGCCAGCGAGTACATCCGCGATCTCGTCCGGAGAGATTACGAATCGGAGGAGACGCGCCGGAC